>CAZTMN010000020.1:0-47200 GCA_964615275.1 uncultured Beijerinckia sp.
GACACACAGCCGGACGCTGCGCTTGCCGGCCGTGTTCCTCAGGATGAGGGTGAGGCATGGGGCAACGCAGTGCGAGAGGCGGATGAGGGGGCTCCCGCCAATGCAAACGGCTCACGCAGTCACATGCGGATGGTCACTTCCCCTCATCTGCCCTTCGGGCATCTTCTCCCCGCAAGCGGGGAGAAGGGGCGTGTGGCGAAGATGGCGCTGTATCCCTTCTCCCCTTTGGGGAGAAGGTGCAATCGGCTATCCTCTGATCCGCGGATCATCGCGGCGCGGCTGGATAACTGCGCCACGATACTGCGGCTCATTAAATGCCATCGCCGCGGCGAAACAACTCACTCCGCCGCTTCGATCTTGTCCTGCGTTTTCGTATCGAAATCGCCGGCGTCATGGCGTTCGCGCAACTGCCCGCTCAACGGGCCCGTCGCCTTGTTGACCATGCGCCCGCGCATTAGGGCGGGGCGCTGCATCAACTGGTCCTTCCAGCGCGTAACGTTCTTGTATTCGTGCGTTGAAAGGAACTTGCGCGGATCGTTGTACGCTTCCCCGTTCAGCAAGCTGTTGCCATAC
Organism: uncultured Beijerinckia sp.; assembly: GCA_964615275.1. GTDB lineage: Bacteria > Pseudomonadota > Alphaproteobacteria > Rhizobiales > Beijerinckiaceae > Terripilifer. The sequence continues at coordinate 574 of CAZTMN010000020.1, forward strand.
CAGGGAAAGATCGCCATGTCGGCAATCGTGTATTCGTCTCCGGCGATGTATTCGTTGTCGGCAAGTTGCCGGTCGAGCACGTCGAGTTGACGTTTGGCCTCCATCGCGAAACGGTCGATGGCGTATTTTATCTTGACTGCTGCATAGGCGTAAAAATGTCCGAAGCCGCCGCCGATATAGGGCGCTGACCCCATCTGCCAGAATAGCCAGTTCAACGTTTCGGTGCGCCTGTGATGCTCCTTGGGCAGGAATGCATCGAACTTTTCCGCCAGATACAAAAGGATGGAGCCGGATTCGAACACCCGTTGCGGCGGGTCAACGCTGTAATCCATCATTGCCGGTATTTTCGAATTCGGGTTGACGCCGACGAAGCCCGAACCGAACTGATTGCCCTGGCCGATGGAGATCAGCCAGGCGTCGTATTCCGCGCCGGAGTGTCCGGCGGCCAACAATTCCTCCAGCATGATCGTGACCTTGACGCCATTCGGCGTGCCCAGCGAGTAAAGCTGCAGCGGATGTTTGCCGCGCGGCAGCTCCTTCTCGTGCGTTGCGCCCGCTTCCGGTCGGTTTAGGTTGCCGTAACGCCAGCCGGTGTTGGTATCGTCTTTTTCCCAGACCCAGACTTCGGGTGGGGTGTAGGTTGCATCGGTCATGCAGCGGATTCCCTCGTTTGTCGGTAAATGCAAAAATAACGTGGCGTTACCGTCCTGTCTAATCGTCTACAAGGCCCGCCGCCCCGTGGAACAAGCACAATTGTCCGAACCGTCCCAGAGTAGCCGCCGGCGCCGGGACCTCAGGACTTGCACCGCAGGGCCGCCAGGGCGCGGAACAAATGGCGCAGGACGCGGCGATCGAGCCAGGCCGCATTTCTTGCAAACCAGCGCCTCGGCTTGTGCGTGAGGACATACCGTACCAGCCGATCGAGTTCCGGACTTGCCTGGGGTGTGGCCGGTTCCTGCAAGTAGGAAATCCGGTGCTTGAAAAAGTCCCAATGGATATCGGAGACCCAGCGAACTGCAAAATCCGCTATTCGGGCGCGGGATGGCGGGCCCAAGGCGTCTGGAAATGCATAAGGTCCCCCGGATATCTCGGCGACGACAATATTGTCGTCTGTTACGATATGAAATTCATCGGCCGAAAGGCGGCACTGCTCCATAAACTTTCCATCTATAGTATCCGGCGTATCCGGTAGTTCGTCGGGGGTGACCAGAAACAATGGATGCAGATGGAAACAATGCTGCAGCAAGTCGCCCCGGGGAGTTTCATACAGCAACAGGGGATGCCAGTTTACCGGACGGAGCCCCCTGTTCCAAACAAACACTTCGCTGCACGGATGGAGACATTCGATCGCCATGCGCGCCAGCTCCGGAGGTGGAATAATTAAACGGCCGTCTGCGTAGTAGGGCAGGAGTTTGTGCGCGACCTCGTCAAGGTGCATACGCAGGCCGGCGACCATGATTGCCTTGTAGCCGCGGACAATCAAGTCATGGGCGCGGGTAAAACAATCGCTTGCAACGACGACGTCAGGATTGAGAAAAACCAGTACAGTCCGGCGGGGTTTGGGAGAACCACTGACAATCGCCCGGTAGTTGCTCCTGGTCATGGCTGCGTGTTTCGCCGTGTCGCTGTCCAATATATCCTGATTGTCGACGAACTCGATTTCGCAATTTTCAGAAAGCGCGCGAAAGGGTTCGCAATTTCTAATGGTCTCTTGCGATGCTGCCGGGCAGCAAAATACGATCCCGACGTCGTGCTGAACGGCCAGTTCGGCCAGGTTTCCCGGAGCTGTCAGGCTGGGTAGCAAGAATTCAACGCAACGATTTGTGTATTCTTCGCCCCAAACTGAAACGACAATCTGGTAGGAGAACGATTACATGTAGCCTCGAACACAAAGTATCGGTCAATAAAAATGCACGCGTTATTCGTGCAGTAATCATCAGAATTGTCAAGTATCGTAAAATACTCCCATCGTAGTCAGATTACAGGCCGCGCAGTCTGCGTAACCGGAATTCCGCGATTTCCAGGCAGCGTTACTTCGCTTGCGGTCGCCAGCGCCGCAGCGTCAGCGCATTCAGCACCACGCTGATACTCGACAGCGCCATCGCGGAGCCGGCAAACATCGGATTGAGATAACCCAGTGCCGCCAGCGGAATGCCGATAACGTTGTATATGAAGGCCCAGAAAAGGCCTTGTTTGATTTTTGAGTAAGTGGCTCTCGATATGCCGATTGCATCTGCGATCAATAGCGGGTTGCCACGCATGAGCGTAATGCCGGCCGTATGCATCGCCGCGTCCGCGCCTGTACCCATCGCCATGCCGACATGGGCGCTCGCCAGGGCCGGAGCGTCGTTGACGCCATCGCCCACCATGGCGACATGCCTCCCCTCGGCGCGCAAGCGCTGCACGTGTGCAGCCTTGCCTTCGGGCAGGACTTCGGCTTCGACACGTGATATCCCTGTTTCGGCGGCAATGGCCTCCGCTGTACGCCGGTTGTCGCCTGTAACGAGCAGCGGCGTGATACTGTCGGCCTCCAACAGGGCGACCGCCTGTTTCGATTGCGGTTTGATGGCGTCGGCCGCAGCTATCAGCCCGAGAGGCGTGCCACCCGACGCAACCCACATCACTGTCTTGCCGGCGTTTTCCAGTTCTTGCGCCTTTGCCGCCAGCTCGCTTGTATCTATGCCATTCTCCGACATGAGCCGCGGATTGCCAATCAGCAGATCCTGCCCGTCGATTATTGCCGACATGCCGCGCCCGGTCAGCGCCTCGAAACTGTCGATCTTCTTCAGCGCAAGACCGCGGTTGCTCGCTTCTGCCAGCATCGATTTGCCGAGCGGATGTTCCGAACCCTGCTGCGCCGAGGCGGCCAGCGCCAGGAGTGCGTCCGGGTCGCCGCTCGTGGCGGCGATATCGGTTACGGTGGGCTTGCCTTCCGTCAGCGTGCCGGTCTTGTCGAGGATGATGGTGTCTATGCGATGCGCCTCTTCCAGGGCGTCTGGATCGCGGATGAGAATGCCCGCCCGTGCTGCCGCGCCCGTGCCCGCCATGAACGCCGTTGGCGTCGCCAGGCCAAGAGCGCACGGACAGGCAATCACCAGGACGCTGACAGCAGCAATGATGCCGCCGGCGGCATTGCCGGCCGCCAGCCACCAAACGAGGAACGTCAGCCCGGCAATGGCGAGAACTGTAGGGACGAAAACCGCGGCGACCCTGTCCACGAGCCGCTGGACCGGCGCCTTGTGCGCCTGGGCGTTTTCGACAAGTGCAATGATCCGGCTCAGCGTGCTCTCGCTGGCCGCGGCGGTCGTGACGACACGCAACAGGCCCGCACCGTTGATCGAGCCGCCGGTAACCATTTCGCCCGGTTGCTTTTCCACGGGCAGGCTTTCCCCGGTGATCAGGCTCTCGTCGGCGGTGGAATGGCCGGTGAGAATGCGCCCGTCGACAGGTATTTTTTCCCCGGGGCGAACAACCGCGATGTCGCCGGCTGCAACTGCCGACGGCGCAAGTTCGATTTCGCTGCCGTCGCGTTCGATTCGCGCCCGTTCAGGCCGCAGGGTCATGAGCGCGCTGATTGCCTGCGTAGTCGAGGCCTTGGCCCGGGTTTCCAGCAATTTGCCCACCAGCACCAGCGCGATCACAAAGGCGCTCGCCTCGAAATAAAGGTGTCCCCCATGCGCCGCGTGACCTTGCCACAACATCCAGATGGAGAAGAAGTAGGCCGTCGAGGTTCCCAGTGCGACCAGCAGGTCCATGTTACCGGTGCGGGCCCGGACAGCTTTCCAGGCGGCAATGTAGAACCGCGCGCCAAAGTAGAATTGCACCGGCGTCGCAAGCAGCCATTGCGCCCAGCCGGGCAGGGGGATGCCCGCCATTGGCGCCATGAGCGGAACGGCCAGCGCGAGCGCGGCGAACGCGGCGATGGTGTCTTTGCGCAGGCGAGCGGCCTCGCGCGCGGTGATCTGTTCCCGGCGCTGCGCATCGCCGGTAAGAATATCGGCATCGTAGCCTGCGTCATCGACCGCCGCGACAAGGTCCGATGGGCGAACCAGCCCTGATATGACCTCAACCCTGGCTTTCTCGCTGGCAAGATTGACGCTGGCCGCTGTAAGGCCGTCGATCCCCGCCAGCGCCTTCTCGACCCGCGCCTGACAAGTGGCGCAGGTCATGCCGCCGATTTTCAGCTCGATCGTTTCACGGCGGGTTTCGTAGCCCGCATCCTCGACGGCTTCTGCGAGCGCGCCGGGGCTGGTGCGACCCGGATCAAAGGAAACGTGCGCCGTTTCGCCGGCCAGATTGACCTCGCACGACACGCCGTCCAGCGCGCCAAGCGCCTTTTCGACCCGGCCCGCGCAGGTCGCGCAGGTCATCCCGCCGACTGGCAGCGTGATGTCGCGCAGGGCGCTGACGGAAACAATGGTTGGGGCAGCCGTATCGCTCATGCATGGTCCGGACGGGTGTAACACCTGCTCACCGAACATAGGGGTTCGCGGATACAATTGCCACTATCGCGACAACGGGCTTCGGCCGGCCCGGGGCAGCGCTATCCCCAGATTGCCTGAGCCGTTTCGACGGTCAGGGCGAGCTTGCGGCGCTGGTCGTCTTCGCTGACGAGATTGCCTTCGACCGTGGAGGCAAAGCCGCATTGCGGGCTGATGCACAATTGCTCCATGGCGACATATTTTGATGCTTCATCAACCCTGCGCTTCAGGTCGTCGATCGCTTCAAGCTCCGGCACCTTGGAACTGATCAGGCCAAGGACGATTTTCTTGTCCTTCGGCGCAAACCGCAGCGGCTCGAAGCCGCCGGCGCGGTCCGTATCCCATTCCATGAAAAACCCGTCGACGGGCGTTTCGGCAAACATGGCTTCCGCGACCGGTTCATAGCCGCCTTCGGCGATCCACGAGCTTTTCATGTTGCCACGGCACATGTGCACTGTAACCGACATGTCCGCCGGCCGGTCCTTGATTGCCGCCGCGATCGCGCGGCCGTATCGAGTTACCAGATCCGCCGCATCGTCGCCGCGATCGGCCATCTGCTGGCGCACTTTCGGGTCGCACAGCATGGCGAAAGTCGTGTCGTCGAGCTGCAGGTAACGGCAGCCCTCGGCATACAGCATGGCGACCTCGGCGCGATAGGCCGCTTCCAGGTCGGCCCAGAATTCGCCGAGGTCCGGATAGACATTTTTGTCGATCAGGTCGCGGCCGCCGCGATGGTAGGCAAGGCTTGGTGATGGAATGCAGAATTTCGGCGTGACCTTCGTATTGTCGCGCAGAAACCGGAAGTGATCCAGCATCACGCCGTTGGGATTGCCGATCCTGCCAGTCACCTGCAAAGACGAAAATGCGCTGCCGCCCTGGAAGGTCGGACCCTGGTGTTGTTGAATCTCCTCTATGCCATCGAGGCCGCACAGGAAGTCGTAATGCCAGTATCGCCGGCGCATCTCGCCATCGGTGGCGCATTGCAGCCCGGTGTCTTCCTGCATGGCGATAGCCGCACGGATGCAGTCATTTTCGATATCCGTCAATTGTCCGGCGCTGATCTTGCCAGCTGCTCGCGAAGCACGCGCCTCATGCAGATGCGCCGGGCGCAACAATGATCCGACGTGATCGGCGCGGAATGGAATATTGTTTGCGCTCATGGTTTGACCTCGCGACTTTTCTGAAATTCCGGTGCAGGACAATCATCTGTGCCATGCGTGGGCCGGCCGGCAAATCCTGAAATGCCATCGCGCCGGGCAGCGGCATATCCGGATGAACGTTCATGGACGCGGCCCGCGGTTGCCAAGCACGCCTCACACCGGCTTGCGGGCGGTGAAATTGATGACCGCCGACATGCCTCCGTGGCCTGAGCCTTCGTGCATCTCCAGCTCTTCTTCAACGATCTGCATGTCGGTATAGCCTACAAATGCCTTCTCCAGCATGGCGCGGGTATAGAGGTTTTCCAGAATGCCCGGTCCGCCGGTCTTGTACTCCAGCTGCTTGGGCGTGTAGCCCTGAATGATCATCAGTCCGCCGGGTTTGAGCGCCTTCTTCATTCCCTCCCACTTCAACGCGCGTTCAGGCGGCGAGGAAAATTGGGTGAATATTTCAGCCACGACATCAAACGTATCCGCGGGATAATCCCACTTGTGCACGTCGGCCAGGACTATATCGATTGTCACTCCGTGTGCATCGGCTAGGGCTTTCGCCTTGGCTTGTCCGGCCGGTGAAAAGTCCAGGGAGATCACCCGGAGGCCCTGTTCCGCGAGCCAGACGCCATTGCGGCCCTCGCCGTCAGCGACAGCGAGCGCCTTGCCGGTTTTGGGCAAAAGGTCCTTGCAGCTGGCAATGAAATAGTTCGGGCCCTTGCCAAATATGTAATCCGGCACGCTGTACCGGCCCTCCCAGCGTTCGTATTCGCTCATGTCAGTCTCCGTGATCGCTGCCGGGCGTTTTAGGTTCAAACCGGCGCGGCGTCCATCCGCGCCCTGCCGCAGCATGGGGCCTATTGTGCTGGAAGGCTCGGGGTAGTATTGGCTCGCAGGTCAATGGGCCGCTTTGCGCCGGCCTGGCGGGTCAGGAGGAAACCCCATGAACATGCATCAGACGGCCGGCGAAACCGTTGCCCAGACTTTTATGCAGTCGCTGTACACGTATGGCGTCCGGCACGTGTTCGCCAATGGCGGTACCGATTTTGCGCCGATCATCGAGGGTATCCTGCAAAGCCAGAACAGTGGCGCCAAGCTTCCCGAATTTGTCACCGTGCCCCATGAGAATGTCGCCGTGGCGATGGCGCAGGGCTACTACAAGGTTTCCGGCGAGATCGCCGGTGTCATGGTGCATGTGAATGTGGGCACCGCCAATACCATCGCCGGGCTGATGAACGCGGCGCGCGACAATGCTCCGTTTCTGCTCGCCGCCGGCCGCACGCCGGTAACCGAGGGTGGACACGCCGGTTCTCGCAACGTCGCGATTCACTGGGCGCAGGAAAATTTCGATCAGGCCGCAATTGTCCGCGAACACGTGAAATGGGAATACGAGCTGCGCGAGGGCCAGCCCGTCGACGCCATTGTCGGACGCGCGCTTGACATCGCCATGAGCGAGCCGCGTGGCCCGGTCTATCTGACGCTGCCGCGCGAAGTTCTCGGCAATCCGGCGCTGCCGGCCGGCGCTACAAAGCGTGACCGGCCGCTTGGCAACATGCCGGCTGCACCGTCTGTCGAGGCGCTCGAAAAAGCTGCCGACATGATCGCTACGGCGGAAAATCCGCTGATTATTGCGTCGGGTGCGGCACGCAACCATGGATCGTTTCATGCTTTGGGCAAGATTGCGGCCGACCATGCGATCGCAGTCGGCGCCGGACAGCAACAATCGATCGCCACCAGCAATCCGATGAATCTCGGCCCGGCAAATCCAGCCATGTTGAAGGCGGCGGATTTGATTGTCGTACTTGATTCCGCGGTGCCGTGGATCCCGCGCTTTGGCGAACCCAACCCCGATGCCAAGTTGATCCACATCGGCCACGACCCGATGTTCGCCCGTTATCCCTATCGCGGGTTCGAGATGGATCTGGCCGTTGCGGGCGACCCGGGCCTTGCGATGAACATGCTGAACGAGATGCTGGCGATAAAGCTTGCCTCGAAGAAGGATGTTGTCGAGGCGCGCCGCAAGCGCATCCTCGAACAGCGCTCGGCGCTCGACGACGCCCGGCGCGCGGCCGTAGAGCAGGGGGCATCGATGAGCCCGATGACCTATGCCTGGGTTGGACATTGCGTAAACCAGGTAAAGGGCGCCAAGGACATCGTTTCCGACGAACTTGGTGTCGGGATGGGCCACTTGGACATGGATGAGCCCGGTTGCTTTATTTCGACCAGTTCCGGCGCACTCGGGATGGGGCTTGGCCAGGCGCTAGGCGCCAAGGCGGCGGCGCCCGACCGCCAGGTAATCACCTGCGTTGGCGACGGGTCCTACATGTTCGGGGTTCCTTCCGCGGCCCACTTCGTTGGCCAAGCGGAAAATCTACCGACCATGACCATAATCATGAACAATTCGCAATGGTGGGCGGTGCGCCGGGCAACAGTCGGCATGTATCCCGAAGGGCTGGCTTCAAAGGCCAATTCGCTGCCAATCGTCGATCTCACACCATCGCCCGACTACGAAAAGATCACCGAAGCCTTTGGCGGCTACGGGGAACGCGTGGATGACCCCGAGAAGCTTTTGCCGGCGCTCGAGCGCGGGTACAAGAAGCTGCAAGATGGTCAGCAGGTTACCATCAACGCGGTGGTGCGGACGCGGGCTTGAGCGGGGCGCATTGTCCCGGCCGCCTCAAGGATACTTTCTTGTGGTCCAAGACTATGCTAGTCAAAATAACCCGCAGGAACGGTTTTTGCCCGATTTGATGGCGCCAAGACATGGCAGTTCATGCCAGCCGCGCGCCTGACGGGCCGTGACGAATAATCAAGGGGCGCGCAAGGCGCGTTTGGGAGGGGAGAACAGGGATGGAAGACGTAAGTATGCTGTCAGCCGCCGGAGAGGCGCTGACAACACTCTTCACGCCCCTCCGGCTGGTCTTGCTGTTCAGCGGCGTCATCATGGGCCTGATCCTGGGGATTTTGCCAGGCATCGGCGGGCTTGTCGGCCTGGCGTTGCTGTTGCCCTTTACTTTCAATCTCGATCCTTACGCAGCATTCGCGCTGTTGCTTGGACTGGCGTCCGTTACCTCCACGTCTGATACCATTCCGGCCGTTCTGTTCGGCGTTCCCGGCACCGCTGCTTCGCAGGCGACCGTGCTTGACGGGCTGCCGATGTCGAAAAAGGGTGAAGCGGGCCGGGCGCTGAGCGCCGCCTACACAGCTTCGCTGATGGGCGGCCTGTTTGGTGCGCTGCTGCTTGGATTTACGCTTCCGGCGCTGCGGCCGATCATACTCTACATAGGCTCGCCGGAATTGCTCGCCCTTGCTGTGTTTGGCATATCCTCGGTTTCGGTCCTGTCCGGCAACGCGCCGCTGCGCGGGCTGGCAGGCGCAGGCCTTGGCATCATGATTGCCATGATCGGCTCCGACCCACAGACAGGCACACTGCGCTGGACGATGGATACGCTTTACTTGTGGGAAGGCATGCCGCTGGTGCCGGCAGTGCTCGGCCTGTTTGCATTACCCGAGCTTTGCGATCTGGCAATTCAACGAACGGCGATTGCCAGCGAAAGCAAGTATAACGTGCGTGCCGGCATGTTGCGCGGAATGAAGGATGCCTTCCAGAACTGGTGGCTGGTCCTGCGCTGTTCCTGGCTCGGCGCGTTCTTTGGCGCAATCCCGGGCATTGGTGGTGCGGTTGTCGACTGGCTTGCCTATGGCCACGCGATCCGCTCTGTGAAGGGTGCCGGACAGACGTTTGGTACGGGCGATGTACGCGGCGTTATCGCGCCTGAGTCAGCCAATAACGCGAAAGAAGGCGGCGCGCTGGTCCCGACGGTTGCATTCGGTGTTCCCGGTTCCGCCGGCATGGCGATCCTGCTCGGCGCATTCATGATTCATGGTCTGGTTCCCGGACCGGACATGCTGACCAAGAACCTTGCTGTCACCTATACAATGGTCTGGTCTATTGCAGTGGCCAATATTGTCGGTGCCGGCATCTGTTTCCTGTTCTCCGGTCAGCTCGCGAAGGTTGCGACGTTGCGCTACACGCTGATCTTGCCGATTATCATGGCGATTATGTATGTCGGCGCATTTCAGGCAAACCGCAACTGGGGCGATTTGTACGTCCTGATCCTGTTCGGCACGTTGGGCTGGGTCATGAAACAGTTGAAATGGCCGCGCCCACCGTTAATCCTCGGATTCATCCTCGGCGACATCATCGAGCGTTACATGTTCATTTCGATCCAGCGTTACGAATGGGCCTGGCTTGCCAAACCGATGGTGGTTGTCCTGTTCGCCATGTCGGCGCTCGCGCTGCTGAAGCCGTTCTATGAGGACGTGAAGGCGACCGGTGGTTTGGGCAAGGTGCTCGCCGGTTTCGGCAAGCCGACCTTCAGGCTGACAGACTTGTTCTACGTATTCTTTATCGCGCTTGTCACAATCATGCTGTGGGAAGCGGTATCGTGGAACTTCAGCGCCAAGCTGGTGCCGGTTATCGTTGGTATCGGAGCATTGTTTTTTGCAGGCATCAGTCTGTTGATCCAGATATTCCGGCGACCGGAATTGCAACAGCGTGTCGCCTCGGGAGATGAAGCGGCTGACAAAATGGCGCAGGTCCGCATCCACATGGACCTGTCATCCGATACGTCGAAGATGACAACAGCCACCGTGCTGTTCCGTGCCGGAGTGTTTCTCGTCTGGCTGCTGGCGCTGATGGCCGGCATGTATCTGATTGGCCTGATCTCGACGATCCCGCTGTTCGTGATTGCTTTCATGTATCTGGAAAATCGCGAACCGTGGCGCATTATCGTACCGATGGCGATAGGACTGACGATCTTCGTCTTCTTCGTCTTCAACGAACTGCTCACCATTCCCTGGCCGCCGACTTTTATCAGTCAATGGCTGCCGGAAATCCGGGATCCTGTATTGTGGCTGCTTGAAAAGGCGGTTGCACCGATAAAATTCTGGTAGCAGTTACACCGAACCCAAAAGCGAAAGGCCCGGCGTTTGACCGGGCCTTTTTGTGGCAATTCGCAATTGCGGAAACGGGGTTGCTGTTTTATTGGACCGCCATCCGCACGCCGGCTTTTTCCAGCCGAGGGAGCACTTCCTGGGCGAAATACGGAAGTTCGTCGAGGTAGTTGACGAAGGACATGCCTACACCGCGCAGGCCCGCTTTCGACCAGCCAATCAGCGTTTCAGCGACATGATCGGGGTCACCGATGAGATTCGTGCCGCCCATTCCGCTTGAAGCATACGCGATGCGGTGTTCGTCGTAGGCCTTCTGGCCGACTGTTTCGGGCGAAATATCCTTGATCGCCAGAATGTCGCGCACGGCATTCCAATCGCAGCGCTCGACGGAAACGTGGTGAAAATAGTCCTGCGCTTCTTTTATCGTTGGCCGGCAGGTGACAACGCCGACCGTGTAAACGTCGATCTCGCGCCCGTAGGATGCCGCCTGGTCCTTGATGGCCAGGACTTTTTCCCGCGTTTCATCGTCGGAGATCCGCGACGTCGTTGTAAAAAACGCATCGCAGTTTTTCAGCGCAAAGGCGCGTCCGTTCGGCGAGGCGCCGGCATTCATGATGATCGGCCGCGATCCGCTAAACGGTTTCGGCTTGGCGCGGACCTTCCGGTGCTGCAGATATTTGCCGTCGTAGTTCCAGTCGTCGGCATCGCTCCAAGCGCGCTTGATGACCTCGATCCATTCGGCCGCATACTCGTATCGATTGTCGTGGTCGCGCTGTTCGATGCCGAACATGTCGAACTCGCCCTCGTTCCAGCCGCACACGATGTTGAGGCCGAAGCGGCCATTGCCGATATGGTCGGCCGTGACGATGTTCTTCGCCGCCATGATCGGGTTGAACATCGGCGCGTGGACGGTTCCGAAGCAGGTAATATTGTCGGTCGCTGCTGCAAGCCCCGCTGCCCAGGTAATTGTCTCGTAGGTCGAGCCCTGATAGTCGGTGTCGCCGCCGTAGCCTTTCCAGCGGCCGACCGGCAGCATGAATTCGAGACCGACCTTGTCGGCGAGCTGCGCCAGCGCCTTGCAATCGGCCCAATTGCCGGACCAACGCTCTTCGACGAGCGTGACAGCACGACCTGAGGAACAATTGGCGCCAAACAGGCCGAGCTTGAGTTCGTTGTCGCTGCGCATTTGCGTGCGCCAGCTTTGCGGCACTTCGTTCATGGGCGTTACCTCCGCGCTCCAGACTATTCTTTCGGCGGAGGGGTTCGCAAACGCCACGATGTCACAGGCTGAGCGCTACCCTAGGCATTGGACGGCGACAGCGGGTCCTTGCCGAGGATCATGTCGGAAGCCTTGTCGGCCATCATGATGACTGCTGCATTGATATGGGCGCCTACCATGTCCGGCATGCAGGAAGCATCGACAACACGCAGGTTTTGCGTTCCCCGCACGCGCAATTGCGGGTCAAGCACACAGGATTCGTCCGCACCCATTTTGCAGGTGCCGGCCGGGTGGTGCGCGGTTACGGACGTGCGGCGCAGGAAGTCGTCGATTTCGTCGTCTGTGCGCACTTTTTCGGCGCCTGGCGACTTTTCCACGCCCCGATACGGGTCGAGCGCATTTTGCGCGGCGATTTCGCGACCGAGTTTGAAGCCGTTGCGCAGGCGCGGCAGGTCGTTCGGTTCCGAAAAAAAGTTGTAGATGATCCGCGGTTTGTCTGCCGGATCGGTCGAGCGCAGCAATACCTCACCGCGGCTGTCTGGATGCAACAGGCAGGGCCGGATGCCGTAGCCGTCTTCGTACGGCTTGACCACCCCTGGAAACCACATGTTTGTTTTCAGCGGCACACCGCGGAACATGAATTCAATGTCCGGAACTTCGAGGTTCGGCTTCGTCTTGATAAACGCGTGCGATCCGCCCGGCACGACTGTCCCGACGCCGCTGCCGAAAAGATAAGCCTGGATCATACCCCACGCGATGCGATCAAAGCGCATGGTTTCGCGGAACGGCGAAGTGTTGTTTGGCCGGGTAAACATGATCAGTGCAGCAAGGTGATCTTGGAGGTTCTTGCCAACGGGCAGGTCGATCAGCGGATCAATGCCGGTTTCGCGCAAATGCTCCGAAGGGCCAATGCCTGAGAGCATCAGGATCTGCGGCGTGTTGAAGGTTCCTGCGGCAAGGATGACCTCGGTGCTGGCCAGGGCCTCAACCATCGCGCCGTGATGGGTGTACTCTACGCCGCGGGCTGTTGTGCCGTCCATGATCAGCCGCGTGGTGAGCGCGTTGGTTTCGACGCGCAGATTGGGGCGCTTCTCCACCGGGCGGAGAAATGCGTTGGCGCTCGACGAGCGGCGTCCGTTGCGGATCGTGTACTGGCTGCGGCCGATGCCTTCACCCTTTGAGCCGTTGTAATCGTCGGTTACTTCGACTCCTGCTTGCCGGAAAGCCTCGCGCCACGCATCGAATATCGGGTCGCGGGTGCGCGCGAATTCCGAGCCCAACTCCCCCGATCCACCGCGGTACTCGCTTTCGCCGCCCTCGACCGGATCATCGGCCGCATTGGCGAACCCGCCTTGCCATGTCTCGCAGCGTTTGAAATAGGGCAGGCATTCGGCGTAGGACCAGCCTTCGGCGCCGCCGCGCGCCCAGCGGTCGAAGTCGCCGCGGTGTCCGCGCGTGTAGGCCATGACGTTGATCGATGAGGAGCCGCCGAGAACCTTGCCGCGGGTCGCCTCGATCCGGCGTCCTGCCATGTTCGGTTCCGGCTCAGTATCGTAGCCCCAGTCGAACATGTTCCAGTCGTGCATTTTGCCCATGCCGAGCGGAATGTGAATGAGGGGATTGCGGTCGCGCGGACCGGCCTCGAGCAGCAGCACCTGGCAGGAGGGGTCTTCACTCAACCGGTTGGCCAGAACGCATCCGGCCGAACCTGCGCCGACAATAATGTAATCATAGCTCGCGGCGGCCATCTTCCCCCCTGATCATGGTCAATTTTGCTGAATTTGCCCTGTTTTTAGCCCAGCCCATATCGTCCGTCTACTGTCCTTCCGGCTCCCGGCGGGAGCACGAAAAACGGCCTGTAAATTGCAACCGCGGATGCACTGTTGTTCCTGGGCCGAATTGGCGGCGCGCGTAGCGTTGATCGTGCGTTTTCGAGGCGGCCTGACTCCAAATCGGAACAGTTGTTTCAAACCGGTACACCGGCGGAACGCTGGCGACATTGACCGGTTTGGAGAGAGATTGATGAGAAAGTCATGCGGTCGAACGGTCTATTCACTGGTACCAAAATCCCTGGCCTCGATGGATTGCGGGCAATATCGATTTTGCTCGTCATGGCGTCTCATTCGGGATTGCAAGGCGTTGTCCCCGGCGTATTCGGCGTTACGGTTTTCTTTTTCATCAGCGGCTTTCTGATCACCACGCTGCTGTTGCGCGAGCACGAAGCGCACGGGCGCATTTGCCTGCGCACGTTTTATGTGCGCCGCTTGTTGTGGCTCTATCCGCCATTGATCGTGTTCATCCTGATTTCGACATTGGCCTGGATTGTAACCGGCCATCAGATTGATCTGATCGGTATAGCTGCAGCGCTCGGCTATCTGGCGAACTACGCGAGTATCCTGATCCCGGAATCGATGCGGGGAGTAGGCGGTCAGCTCTGGTCGCTTGCGGTGGAAGAGCATTTCTATGCCCTCTACCCGTTGCTGGTCATGGTGCTGGCGCCGCGGTTGTTCCTGGCGTTGCCGGTGGTTCTCGGATTGTGCGCGCTCTCGCTCGGATTGCGGTTTTTCATTGCGCTTTCCTATCCGGAGGTCGCAGCGGAATATATCGGCAAGGCGACAGAGACACGGGTTGACGCCATTTTGTTCGGAGCGGCCGCCGCATTGATGCTGCGCATGAAGGGCGAGGCGTTCGTGGAACGCTGGACCCGCCCGGGTGTGGTGATGCTGGCATTCGCTGCGCTGTTATTCAGTTTCCTGATTCGCGACGCATTTTTTCGGGAAACCATCCGTTACACGATTCAGTCGATTGCACTTGTCCCGCTTGTCCTGGCAGCGGCGGCAGGGTTTCGCTACGTCCTGGCCCGGAAGGTTCTCGAATCCTGGCCGATGGTGCAAATCGGCAAGCTCTCCTATTCGCTGTATCTGTGGCACCTGGCCGGTCTGGCGCTTGGCGAGGCAATCGTTCCCGGTAGCGGCTGGAATTTGGTGATGGCGATGGCGATTGGTTGGGCTGCCAGTTTCCTGTTCGCGACCGCCAGCTACTGGTACGTTGAATTGCCGTTACTCGGCCTGCGCCGACAGTTTGGTTCCAATGTGGGAGGCGGGCCGGCGGCTGGATCCATGTCATCCAAACGCCCCTACACCGGACCCGAGCGGCGTCTCGCCCCACGCGATACGGTTTTGCCTGCTGCTTGATCCGGTCGCATAACGGGCGAGGCTTACGCTCCCCTTGCGTCAACGGCGCAAGAGTTTAGAAGGAAGGCCATCCTTCCTCTAGAGGCCGCAGGAGCTGCGGCAATTCCGCATGACGCAACCTCAGACGGCGCAGGCTCCGGCCCCCGGCATATTGTTCATGGTATCGCTGGCAGCGATTTCGTTGATCGGCCCACTGGCGGTACACATTTTCCTGCCGATTATTCCCGGGGTGCGCGCCGCTTTCGCGATGTCCGACGCGATGGTGCAGGCGAATCTCTCGATCGCCCTGTTCACCATGGCTTTTGCAACCCTGTTCTACGGCAGCCTTGCCGACAGGATGGGCCGGCGTCCGGTATTGTTGACCGGGCTCTTGTTTTTCGTCCTTGGCACCGCCCTTTGCGCGAGTGCTTACTCGGTGACAACTCTGTTGTTCGGACGTTTCATCCAGGCGGCCGGCGCAGGGTGCGGAATTGCGCTGGCGCGAACGATCGCCCGCGATGCCTATGGAGCCGCCGGACTGGCAAAAGCCATCGCCTACCTGACCATGGCCTATACGTTCGGTCCGCTTGTTGCGCCACTCGTTGGGGGTGCGCTGCACGATATCTACGGCTGGCGGGCGGTGTTTCTGTTCGCGTTGATATGCGGCGGAGCCATATCGTTCGCAGCCTGGAAGGCAGTCTACGAGACCAGGCCGCCCGACAACCCGGACAGCACCTCGTTTGGTTTGCGAACCTCCGTGCTGCGCGATTACATTACTTTGTTTTCGCACTGGCGCTTCGGTTGCTTTGTCATGCAATCGGGCATGAGTTCGGCGATCTTTTTTACCATGGCTGCAGCGACGGCAGGCCTGTGGAAGGACATCCTCGACCGTTCGGCAGCCGAGTTCGGTATTTATTTTGGATTGTTTTATCCGACCGCCTATTTCCTGGGTAATTTCATTTCGACCCGCTTCATAGGCAAAGCGCCGAAGGAGACGATGATTTTTGTCGGATCGACCATCGGCCTGCTTGCCGCGGTCGTCCAGGCCGCGTTTCTCTTGTCCGGCACGATCAATGTAATCACGCTGTTTCTGCCGGGCTTCTGCATTACGTTTGCGCAAGGTATTGCCCTGCCGCATGCACAAGCTGCGGCGATCAACATCGTCCCGCGCCTGGTCGGAACAGCCTCGGGTATCGGCGTATTCCTGCAGTTTTTCCTTGGTGCGTTTTGCTCGCAGATGTACGGCTTCATTGCCAACGGCACGGTGGTGCCGATGGTGATTGTAACGATCCTGGGATCGGTGGTGATGTTTACCGTAGGCTTTTTGCCGTGGCTGTTCAGGGAAACGCCCGCGGACCAGTCCACGAATTAGGCTCGCGCAATCCCCTGGTCCGCCAGCACCTGATCTACCGGCCGGTCGTCGATTGGCCAGTGCAGGAACGACGCCAATGTGCCGCCGATAATGACGATCCACCAAGCGGTCATGTAGTTGCCGTTGAGATCGCGAACGATCCCGCCGATATAAACGGAAGTGAAGCTGCCGACCTGGTGGAAGAAAAACACGATGCCGTAGAGCGTCGCCATATAGCGCGAACCGAACATGCCGAGCACGATGCCCGATGTCAGCGGTACGGTCGCCAGCCACAGCGTCCCGATACAGGCGGCGAATATGTAGACCGACAGGGGCGATAGCGGGACCATCAGAAATACGACGAATATCACCGAGCGCCCGAGATACAGCATCGCCAGTAAATATTTCTTGCGATAGATGCCGCCAAGCCAGCCCGACAGCCAGGTTCCCATGACGTTGAAAACACCTATGACCGAAATGGCGGTTGCAGCGACGATCGGCGCCATGCCCTGGTCCTGCAAATAGCCGGGCAAATGCGCGTTGATATATTGCACCTGGAAGCCGCAGGTGAAAAAGCCGATCGCCAGCAGCCAGAAGCCATGATGGTGACGCGCGTCGGACAGGGCTTCTCCGAGGGACCGCTTGTCCTTTGAGCTTGTAAGAAGTTCCCCGGACGAAAACCGGATCAGGATGGCAAGCGGGATTACCAGCAGGACCGCTCCGGCGAGCGATACCATTGCAACGTACCAGCCGTAATATTCCATCAGCTTTGCGCCGAGTGGAACCAGTACGAGTTGGCCGCCGGTGCCGCCCGAGGTGATAATGCCCAGCCACAGCGACCGCTTTTCCTCCGGGGCGACGCGGCTGGCGATGGCCAGCACCAGTGACAGCGCGCAGCCAGCAGAGCCGACGCCGCCGAGCAGGCCGGCGCTGAGAACCATGGCGGTTGGCGTCGTGGAATGCGCCATCATGAATATGCCGAAGGCGTACAGCCCGGCCGCCAGCATCAGGATTCTCACGGTTCCAAAGCGGTCCGCCAGCGCGCCTATGAACGGTGCGGAAAGGCCGTAAATCAGCGCCTGCATGCCCAACGCCAGCGACATGCTTTGCACCGCCCAACCATATTCCGAGGTGATCGGGCGTAGGTAAATGCCGAAACTCTGCCGGCTGCCATAGGTGAAGAACACGATGCAGACGCAGGCAACAAGGACGAGAAGGGGCAGGGCTGAACGGGCGGGCTTGGTCATTGAAATTCCGGACTTGTCTTTGTGCTTTGGTTTTGTAGTACAGATCGCATTCGGGGTGTGCCAAGTGTTGATCGGTGTGCCAAGTGTTGATCGGCGTGCCAATTGTTTATCTGTGTGCCAAGTGTTTATCTGTGTGCCAAGTGTTTATCTGTGTGCCAAGTGTTTTTTGCCAAGTGTTTATCGTGGCAAAGACAATTTTTGTGGTGTGAGGGCATCTGTCCAGCGCCACAAAATATTGTCAAGGTCAAGTGCAATCGTCGAGCGTGTACCCGCGGCGACTGCGCGGATTGCTGACAGTACACGTTTCGGTTCGACTCCATAGCCGCTTCCCCACGCGTAAAGCGTGTTGTCCCGGCCAATTGCCAGTGAGTGCGACGCACCCGTTGCAATGGCCTTTACGCCAGAGAGTATTTTGCTCCAACGTATCGCCTTGTCGCCCAACCCGTGTCTGCCAACAGGCCCGTAAATATTGCCTCCGGTTCCGTAAACCTCACCGTTGCGTTTTAGTAGAATAGCATGGCCGGTATGGGCACGAACGTGCTTGACGTCCATTCCTGTTTGAACAAAGTCCTTCGATGGCTCCAGGCGGCCATCGCCGTACTGCCCCCGGTGGGCTAGCCCTTTTACGAATAACCGGCCCGAGACATCGACGTAATAATTTGCCCCATCCCCAATTGTGGCAGTGATAACGTTGCTGGCGACTCGCACCGGCTGCTTGGAGTTGGTTTTGTGGAGCCACAGATTGTTGTCCCTGTCGATGACAAACAACCCGCTTGCCCCCGGCGAAAAATGTCTGACATTCCTGGCGACCGTCGCCGGGCTTGCTATCGGGCTGCTCCATTGCATCAAGCGACCATCTTTCTCCAGCACAAAATAATACTGGCGGCTAGTCCCTACTTGAACCGGACGCTTCGTAGCCAGATACCGCGGTTCACTGCCATCGCGCCAGACGTAGACTTTGCCTTCGACGATTGCCGCGAAGCGATCGTAATAAGCGTGCAGCAAAGGTGATGAACTGTCGGACCGTACTGGTGTTAGTAACAGAAAGGCAGCGATAGCCGTTAGCCAGATGCCAGTCAGGGCGCGGAGCGCGAGTGGGGAAAAAGCTCGTTCGACTGCCGCCCTCAATCCAACACACTCACGCCGCCGAAACGGTCGCGCCATTTCGGGATGACTTCGGTATTGTAGACGTTGTCGGGCACGCCGCCGGAGAGGGCCGTGAGGATCGATCGGTGCGCCCATGCAACGCCTTCCCGCAGCTCTCCGCCGTAGTTGAACGAGGCCGAATGCGGGCTCATAAGCACTTTCGTTCCCAGCTTGCGCAGCGGCGAATCCATTGGCAGCGGCTCAATTTCGAACGCGTCGATACCGGCGCCGCCGAGGTGCCCGCTTTCGATCGCCGCTGCAACATCGGCTTCGCTGATCACCTTGCCGCGCGCTGTGTTTATGACGAATGCGCCTTTTTTCATTTTTGCGATCTGCTCGGCTTGCAGCATGAAGCGTGTTTCATCGGTCAGCACGACATGGAAAGAGACGACGTCGCTTTCGCGCAGCAGCGCGTCGTAATCGACCTGCTTGGCGTTCGCGAGCAGGAAGCGGGCAGGGGGGATATGCGGATCATACGCCAATATCCGTACGCGCCACGGCGCGAGCAATTGCGCCACCCGGGTCGCAATCCGGCCAAGCCCGACCAGGCCGATTGTCACACCTTCGTAGCCATCGGCGCGCGGCGCCAGGAACGTGGTGGCGTGATGCGGCTCGCGCCACATGCCCGCACGAATGTCCGCGTCCCGCTCCATCGCTTTTTTGAGCAGGGCCAGGATCATCATCATGGTAGTTTCAGCGACACCGAAACAATTCGATTCGGTCGGGGCGTGACAGACCATGATGCCAAGATCCGTGGCCGCCGGGATATCGATGTCGTCAACCCCGACAGTATATTTGGCAATGATGCGCAGCCGCTGGGAGGCCTCCATGATCCGCCGCGAGATCGGCGTGTTGCGGATTGACGTACCGCACATGGCGACCGATTCGCGGGCGTTATCGACGATTTCGCCTTCGTAGTCGCCGCCAGGCAATTGCCAGTCGGTATTACCGATCACCACGTCGCAGCCTGACTTTTCCAGCCGGTCGAGAACTTCCTGCGGCTCCTCGCGCGGCGCGAAAATGAACACCTTTTGACCGGACATGCGTTTCCCCCGGGGTTCTTACCCTTGTTTCCCGGTGAATGTGCTGGAGCGCAACGCCCCGGTCAAGCGGTATGAATCGGGATACCGCTATCGCGGGCGCACCTGGCTGAAAATGGCTGCAATGCTTGCCTTGCGTGGCCATACTCCTGTAGTTTGCTTTGCGAATTCATGTGTAATGGCGGTACAGCCGGCCGCGCCATGCCGGGGAGAGAAAGATGAACGTAGCCCCAAACAAGCTTTTCGAAATTGTCCCGCTGACGAAGTACATCGGCGCCGAGATTCGCGGCATCGATCTCAGCAAACCGGTCGATGAGGCGACCGCCAAGGCGCTGCACCAGGCCTGGCTTGATCACATCGTGCTGATATTCCGGGGCCAGAACCTGACCCAGGAGCAGCACATGGATGCCACCCGGATTTTCGGTGAGCCGGGGCATGTAGGCCGGCCCCCGAAATACTTTCCCGAAGGCTTCAACCGGGTCCTGCCGGGGATCATGTTCATTTCCAACATTCGCGAGAATGGTGAACCGATCGGCGCCCTGCCGGACGGCGAGATGATGTTTCATCACGACATGATCCATCACGAATTGCCGCACAAGGGCACATTGCTGTACTCCGTGGAGATACCCTCGCACGGGGGCAATACCCTGTTTGCCAGCGGGTACGCCGCTTATGAAACGATGGACCCGGACATACGCGCGAAGCTGGAAGGCAAGATCGCCAGGCACCATTACCATTACGGATCGGTGCAGCGCGGCGACGACAAGGGTACCGAGGCATCGGCCGCATCGAAACATCCGGTCTTCCGCACCAATGAGGATACCGGCCGCAAGGCGGTGTACGTCAATCGCCTGATGACCACCGGTATCGAGGGGATGGATGATGAAGAAGCCCTGCCCCTGCTCGAATATCTGTTCGACCAGTCCGAGAAGGACGAGTTCGTCTACAGCCACGAATGGCGGGTCGGCGATTTGTTGCTGTGGGACAATCGCTGTTCCACGCACGCGCGTACGGACTTTCCTTCGACAGAACGCCGCCTGATGTTGCGCACGACTGTTCGCGGCGAGGTAATCCCGTATTAGGCTTGGAATAACGCGATGAAGATTACCTCCGTCGAGCCGATTTTTGTCGCTATTCCCTACGAAACAGGCGGGCCGGCATGGCGGGACGCCACCGGCAAGGTGCGCGCCACGATGGATGCCGTGTATCTCAAGGTTGAGACCGACGCAGGCATTACCGGCTGGGGGGAGGCCTTCGGATTCGGCGGATGTGCCTTGACCCATGCCGCATACGAACGGCTGGTGACGCCGATGGTGCTTGGCCGTGATATCGGAGAAAACGCTTCCGGTCTGGAAGCGCTGATGGCCGAGCTGCTTCAGCGCACCGCAACGATTGGGCGCAACGGTACCGCGATATTTGCCCTTTCCGGCCTTGACGTTGCGTTGTGGGATATTCGCGGCAAGGCGCTTGGCATGCCGGTGCATCGCCTGCTCAACCCGCAAAGCCGCGATGTTATGCCCGCTTACGCCAGCCTGCTGCGGACCAACGATGCAGCGGGCCTGCGCGATGTTGTGCAACGGGCGCTTGATCGTGGCTATCAGCATATAAAACTGCACGAAAAAAGCGTGGCCTGCGTCGAGGCAGCCCGGGATTCGTGCGGCGCCGGATATCCGCTGATGCTGGACGTCAACTGCCAATGGACGCCACAGGAAGCGCTCGACAATGCGCGCAAGCTTGCCGCCTGCGATCTGGCCTGGCTGGAGGAGCCGGTCTACCCGCCGGACGATTACAATGCGCTTGCCTGGCTGCGCCGTGAACAGGCCATCCCGATTGCCGCCGGGGAAAACCTCGGTAATTGCATCGAATGCGAACGGATTATCGAGACGGGCGCTGTTGATGTTGTTCAGCCCGATACCATCAAAATGGGCGGCATTACCGAGATTTGGAAAACCCTCGAATATGCCCGCAAAAACAATGTCCGGGCCGAACCGCATTCGCCGTTCTTTGGTCCGGGATGGATCGCGGCCGTACACGTCGTCTCGGCGATGGAGCAGGACGGCCTTTGTGAGTTCTTCTTTGCCGATCTTGAGGCTACACCCTGCGGCGACATGGTTTATCCGCAATGTGGGCAGATGTGCGCGCCACAGGCTGCCGGTCTCGGCATCGAGGTGGATGAAGATATTCTCGCCCGTTACCGCGTGCTGTAAAATTACTGGGGTTCCATGGCTGATTTGAAACTGAGTTTGGCCTGCTGGGATTATGATCGCACGCGCCCGCTAATCGATGGAATAATCAAACCGGACGGGATCGATCTGGACGTGCAGGTGTTGCGGCCCCGGCAGATGTTCCCGCGCATGCTGGAAAACCGGGAGTTCGACGCAGCGGAACTGTCGCTTGCATCCTATGCTTCGCTGATAGGCCGCGATGATTGCACGTTTTTCGCCATACCAGTCGCGGTATCGAAATTTTTTCGTCATTCGTGCATTTACGTGCGCAAGGGAGCCGGTATCGAAACGCCGGAAGACCTGAAAGGCAAGCGGGTCGGTACAACGCAATATTCCTCGACGGCGGTCACCTACATGCGCGGCATGCTGCAGGATGAATACGGTATCGAAGCCAAGGACATGCATTGGTATATGGGCGGGCTGGTCAAGCCGACCGAAACGCCGCTGATCCCGCTCGATCTGCCGCCGGAGATCAAACTGGAGTTCCTGCCCGACGGCGAAACCCTGGAACAGATGATGGTGGAGGGCCGGCTCGACGCACTGCTGTCGATCTATATTCCAAGATTATTTGAGGACGGCTGGCCGCATATCGAGCGGCTGTATCCAAACTTCAAGGACGTCGAGAAGGACTATTACCGGCGTACCGGCATTTTCCCGATCATGCACACGATTGCCCTGAAACAGGAAGTTGTTGACGAATACCCCTGGGTCCCAGCGAGCCTGTACAAGGCGTTTTGCGAGGCGCGCGACATCGCTGTCGGCGGTTTGTGGGATACCGATGCATTGCGCCTCGCGTTGCCCTGGCTGATGGACCATGTTGAGGAGGCATGGGACATGTTCGGCAAGGATTTTTGGGCCTACGGTCTGGATGCCAATCGTCCGGCGCTGGACGCGATCGGGCGTTACGTCCACGAACAGCACTTTTCGCCGCGGCTGGTGACGGCAGAGGAAATCTGGCCGCCGTTTCCGGAATAGAGCCGTTCACGGCATTACGGAATCTTGTCACGGCTCTGAATTCTTGATTTGAGGCGCTTCCGGGTTTGTCCTCAATCCTACGGGAAAGTCGTGGCGATCGGATCGGCTTACCTGATCCATTTCAATCCTTCGTCCCTTAGCGCTGCTTCTTCGGGCGAATAGCAACGTACGATGTCCGTGCGCGGTTTGCGTCCGGCCTTTGCCTGCCACCACGAAAGGTATTTTGTTTCCGGCGCGAATTGCGAAAGCTCCATGCCCTCGAACAATTCGGCCGGCGCACCGCGCGGGTCGGCGGCGCTGATCTTGTCTTTCTCATAGACAGCGGTTCGTTTTTGGATACGCCACTTGCCGTCTTGCTCTTTTCGGAGCAGGTCGAAGAAGCGGAACCAGGCCTGGAGATCGAAGGTGTGCCCGTCCATTTCGTCGCGATTTTCGAGCTGGACATGGCAGATGGAAAACGCACGCTCGCCGTTGATCCGCACCAGCGGGCCGGCAAATACGTGCTTTTGGTGCGAGCCGGGTTTTCGATTGGCGATCAGCACCTTTGAACGGGCAATGAATTCGCTGGCCGGCGCCTTGATCCACGAAATGTCGATGGTCGCGTCAGCGCAAAAACAATCCGCCAGCAATTCGAAGTCGGCTCTATCGCGTGCGTGACCCCAGGCATAGAGCAGGGCGTGAATCGCAATTTCATCGGCTGCGTTTGCACTCATGTTTGCCTCCCCAAAAAACAACCCGCGGCGTGGAATTCGCCGCGGGTAAAACAAGCATCAAACCGGCGCGTTGTTCAACTCTTCTTCTTGTTTTCCTCGGTGAAGTTTTCTTTCAGCTTCCAGCGCAACACCTCCGCGTAGCGGTCGATCAGCTTGAATTCAAACCCGTCGATTTTCAGCTTCAAATCCGCGGCGGCTTTTTTCGCCTTGTCGCCGGTTGCCTCAGCGGCGATGCGAACCCAACCATCCTTCAGCTCGCCGACATTGGTGATCGTGATCTTGAGGCCATCGCGGCTCATGATGACCATTTTGCGGGCGTCGGGTTTCACCTCGCCCTTCGGTTTGCGCACGTTGGCGAAGCTGATCGGGTCTACCATGAAGGAGACACGCAACACGTTGGTTGAGTTCTCCTTGCGCCCTTCCGGCACCGGAGTCATCAGCTTGAGATCGGCGTCCTTGTTCGCGGATTGGAATTTCAAATCCTCAAGTCCGCCACCCGATAATTCGACTTTCGCAAGCGCTGCCTTGTTGAGATTGATCAGGTTGATCTCGAACCAGGCGGTGTGCGGAGCTGGCACATCGGCCGCACCGCGGACCAGCCAGACCCGTTTTTCGCCGGGCAGGCGGACATATTGACCGCCTCGGGCGCCGCCGACATTGCTTTCGCGGCTTCCGGCAAAAAACTGCGCCAGCTTCTTGCCGCTTTTGTCGAACAGGGTGACCTCGCGGCCGGCCTCGTTGTCTTTCTTGTCCTTGGCCGGTTCCGCCAGGCCAACATCGGCGTAGCGCTTCGCGTCTTCGGTCTTTGCCTCCTCGAACGTCAGTGTCGCAGCGGCGCCAACGAGATCGCGGTAGAGGTCGTCCTTCACCGGATAGCGCGAGTCTTTCTCGACGAACGCCTTGCCTGTGTTGACGACCGTAAAGGTTCCCGTCTTGTCGCGCACCGAGATGCTGGCAACTTCATTGGCTTTTTTCAGCAGATCGGGAAATACCGCTGTACCGCGCTTGTCGCCGCTGATGCGATCGGGCGACGTCGGGCGGGTCAGAACGGCTCCGGCCACGGCGATGGCTGCCACGCAGGCGAGCACCAAAACCTTTTGTGTGTTCATTGGCGTACCTCAGGCTGTCGCATTTTCGGATGGCGGCGGGGCTTGTGTGGAAGCGGCGGGGTCCTTCTTCGGCGGGTGACGCCGGGACCGCCGCAGCGCGATCAAGAGCGCAATCGCACCGGCAAGTAGCGGAACGCCGCCGACGTTGAGCGCGGTGATCTTGTTCTTCAGGCCGTCGACGTCCCGGCGAAGATCGAATTGGACCGTTCGCAATTGCTCACGCGTTGCCAGCAGTTCGGTCTTGAAGCGTTCGATTGTCTTGAGCTGGTCCGAAGACAGGACCTGTTTCGCGCCCGAACCGGTTTTTGCACCCGCCTTTGCACTGGCCGTGCGCGACAATTGCGCCAGCTTCTGCTGGGTGTCTTTCAGCTTCTTGGTAAGATTCAGCTCCTGGGCGCTATATTTCTTGCTGGCCGCCGCTTCCATCGCCTGGATGCGCTCGAACGGCCTCCAGGATACACCGCGCCCGCGCAATCCTGTCAGGGCAGGGCCCCCAGCCATTTGTTCCAGGGCGTTGACGACGAAGTGGCCGTTATTGGCGAATGCCTGAGCCACCTGGGTGCCCAGGATGTTGCGTCTCTGAATCCAGTTGCGATCCATCAGCATGTCGGCATCGCCGACCAGTATGATGTTCGCATCCTTCGTGCTTTTCTGAACGGCTTTGCCTTCGAACTTAGAGCCCTTGGGTTTTTCCTTGAACGCGCTGCTCAGCTTGCCGGTCAGCCGGGCCGCAACGATAAGCGAATGGTCACTGCGCTTGATGTCTTCAATCAGCGCTCGCAAGTCGGCGTTGCGATCACGCAGCTTGCTGGTATCGAGCAGGCCGCTCTGCTTCGAAAGCTGTACCAGCGGGAGCAACTTGACGTCCGGCTTCGTCGCTGTGAACGCGCCGGCATTGGTTAGCACCAACGCCTGCAATTGCGCCAGAATGGCTTCCTTCTTGTTCAGGGCCTCGCCGCGAATTGCCATCCACGGAAGGTTGACCATCGAAACCGGGCGGTTGTCGATCATCCGTTGCGCGCGCATGGCGTAGCGCAGGTCGGTCGCCGATTTCGACTTGTTGTATCCAACGCCCCAGGCCTTGAAGAGTTTCGGCAGATCCGAGGATGCGTCCGACGGCGGGCGGCCGCGAAAGCCCATCTGGTTCTCCGCCCACGGGTCGACGAATATCATCGTCGCGCCGCCGTTCAGCGCCCATTGGTCGATTGTATATTTCGTCCGGTCGCTGAGCCCTTGCGGATGAACGACCATGACGATCTTGGTTTTTGCGGGCAGCTTGTCGACGTCGCCAGTCTGCGGTTTTACATCGAAGAATTGCTGGATTTGCGCAATCGATTGTTGCACAGGGATTCGCATTTGCGGATTGCCGTAAAGACCGAGGCCGTCAAACAGCGCAACCACCGGTTTGCCGCGATTGCCAAGTTCAGCAACCAGCCGGGTCAAATCGTATTCCAGGAAGGCTTCCCGTTCCGGCGAGAACGTCTTGATCGTTGCGCTGCCGTTGGTGGAATCCGTTGCCGCCAGTCCAAAGAAAACCTGGTCGCCGGAGGAGGCCCGGAACGGCGTTATGCCAAATGCGACCGCGCGATCTTCATCTTCCGAGAATGGCTTGGCGTCGACTACTTGGAGCTGGATCTTCCCGTTCGACGCGGCGACGTAGGAATCCAGCATTGTCCGCAAACGCTGCGCGAATGCGGCCAATTGCGGCGCTTCCTTCGTCAATTGCGAAGACATGAAGAACCGGAAACGTATCGGCTCCTTGATCTGTCCGACCAGATCCTTCGTGCCCTGGCTCAGCGAGAACAGTTTCTGCTGGGTCAAGTCGATCCGGTTGCTCTTGAACACCGAAGCGCTCATCAGATTGACGCAGCCGAATATAACCGCTGCGAGAACAGCGCCTGCGATGGCAAGCCATCCGCTGCTGATGGATTTTCCGCTTGCCGCCTTTGACGGCTTCGTCTGTGTCTGATTATCGGTGTCAGCGGGCATGGTCATAACTCAGGCTGCCTTTCTGACTTGCAGGATTTGAACGTTCAGCCAAAGCGCAAATGCGATCAGCGTCACAAAGAAGATGATGGCCGGCGCTTCAAGAACGCCACCCGCGATGCGCTGGAAATGCGACAGGAACGACATCGACGAGATCGTCTCGATGATAATTGCCGGCGCCCACGGTTGCATTGCCGCCAGCACGAGATCGAAACCGGCCATGACGAACAGGAAGCCGATCACCACCGCACCGATGAATGCGAGGACCTGGTTCTTTGTCAGCGCCGAAACACAGGTTGAGATGGCGAGAAATGCGCCTGCCATCAGCCACGATCCGAGATAGGACGCTATGATCACGCCATTGTCCGGAGTACCGAGGAAGTTGACGGTCGCCCACAGGGGCATCGTCAGTATCAACGCCAGTCCGGCGAATACCCATCCCGCCAGCCATTTGCCAGCTACCAGCGTCCACGCCGAAACCGGCAGTGTCATCAAGAGTTCGATTGTTCCCGAACGCCGCTCCTCCGCCCAGAGCCGCATCCCAATAGCGGGCATCAGGACCAGGAACAGCCAGGGATGCCACATGAAGAATGCCGACAGGTCAGCCTGGCCCCGGTCGAAGAAGTTGGCGACGAAAAACGTCATTCCGGCGATGATCGCCAGAAATACCGTCAAAAACACGGCCGCAAGCGGTGTCGCGAAATAGGCGGCAAACTCGCGGCGGAATACGCGCAGGATCTTGTCCATGGCTCAGGCCTCCACCTTGGTGCGGGTTATGTCGCGGAAAACATCCTCAAGCCGCAGCGATCCACTGCGCGGCTTCCCGTCCGGACCCGTGTCCGGAGTTTTGGCGATCAGTTCGGCCGGGGTTGCGTCGGCAAGCATCTTGCCTCGCGCGATAATGATCGCGCGTGTGCACACGGCCTCGACTTCCTCAAGGATATGGGTCGAAATGATGATTGCCTTGTTGGCGGCAATGGAATGGATCAGTTCACGCACTTCTTGCTTCTGGTTCGGATCAAGACCGTCTGTCGGCTCATCGAGGATAAGCACGTCCGGGTCGTGCACAAGCGCCTGGGCAATGCCGACCCGGCGCTTGAAGCCTTTCGACAGCGCATCGATGCGCCGGTTCCAGACCTCTTCGAGTTCTATGCTTTCGACCACTTCGGCCAGGCGGTCGCGGGTTTGGGCGCGATTGAGACCGCGCATGCCGGCGACGAATTCCAGGAATGCGCCAACGCTCATGTCAGGATAGAGCGGGGCGCCCTCGGGCAGGTATCCGAGCTGCTTGCGGGCGGCTACCGGATCGTTCTGGCTGTCATGGCCGCCAATGAAGGCGGAGCCGGACGTAGGTTCCAGGAACCCTGCGATTAATCGCATGGTGGTGGATTTGCCGGCTCCGTTCGGACCCAGAAACCCTACAACTTCGCCACTGCCGACGGAGAACGTAATGCCATCGACCGCTGTAAAACTGCCAAAGCGTTTCACAAGGGCGCGCGTTTCCACGAGCACCATATGGAAATCTCCCTTCCTGCCCTCGACCAGCCGGCTTACGGCGAAATCGCCGGGACGCGCCAAATCTGATCGACCTCATCTTTGGCGCATCTAGGCAGCAAGCTCCGGCGCTCCGGGTCCCGCTTGATACGCCAGCCGCGTTCGGGCGTGTTAACGTCCGGGCGGTCTTGTGAAGCAGATCCGGCCTTACCACCCGGATCGCCGGGTCGCACTGCCAAAATCCTGTGAATCCGGCCAAAACCGGTTCAGAAACTGTAGGCAGGGAATAGCCGTCCAGCTCCCGCGCGTCCAGTTATGAATGGATTATGAATTTTCAATGGCAGGCTTTGAGCTAATTATGGTTAATCGCGCCGCCGGTCTGCTTCTTTTCGCCCCGGCGCAGGCGCGTCTCACATTTGGCTGTACCTGCCTGCAGGTTTGGACCTAAGATCGGCCAAAATCAGCATGGGAGGCAGGCTTGGCGGGGACTATTGCTCAGGACTGGGACTATATCGTCATTGGTTCAGGGTCGGCGGGTTCGCCAATGGCGGCGCGCTTGAGCGAGAAGCCCGGCAACAGGGTGCTGCTGGTGGAGGCCGGGGCCGATTATGAGCCGGGCAGCGAACCGTGGCAGATTCTCGACGGA
Source organism: uncultured Beijerinckia sp. (assembly GCA_964615275.1). Classification (GTDB taxonomy): domain Bacteria; phylum Pseudomonadota; class Alphaproteobacteria; order Rhizobiales; family Beijerinckiaceae; genus Terripilifer. The sequence continues at coordinate 29,483 of CAZTMN010000020.1, forward strand.
TTTTCCGGCAACGCCCATTCCAACCCGTTGTTTACATGGACAAATCTTCAGGCGGCCTTTGCGCCCAGGCCAGGCAACGAGCCAGACCGGCGTCCGCGCCGCCGCTATACCGGTGGCCGGGTCATCGGAGGCACGTCTGCAGTGAACGGCATGTGCGCCAACCGGGGTTTGCCCACCGATTATGACGCCTGGGCCGAGCGTGGTGCGAACGGTTGGGGCTGGGAGGGCGTACTTCCCTATTTCAAGAAGCTGGAACACGACAACGATTACGGCGAGCCGCTTCACGGCAAGGACGGGCCGATCAACATGATCCGCTGGAAGCGTGAAAAATGGCCGCCGTTCACCGAGGCGATGATCACGGCCATCGAGGAGGCTGGCTTCAAGGATATCGCAGACCAGAATGGCACCGATGTTGAGGGCCATTTCCCGCTGGTCATCAACAATACGAACGATGGCGATCGCATCTCGGCGGCGCGCGGTTATCTGACCAGGGAGGCCCGGGCGCGAGAGAACCTGACAATTCTTGGCGAAACCCGGGCCGAAAAACTGCTGATCAGGGACGGACAGGTTGTCGGGCTGCGCATCAGCCGCGCGAACGGTTTCATGGACCTGCGCGCGCGCGAGGTGATCGTATCCATGGGCGCCATCCACTCGCCGGTTTTTCTGATGCGCAATGGCATTGGCCCCGCACATCATCTGCGTCAACTGGGTATTGATATCGTGCTGGACCGGGCCGGAGTCGGTCAAAACCTGCAGGAGCATCCAGGCGTCAATCTGGGTGTGTACCTGAAGCGCGAGGCGAGGTTGCCTGCGCATATCCGCCGCCAGATACTTGCCGGCATGCGCTATTCGTCAGGCGTTGAAGGATGCCCGCCCGGCGACATGTATATGAACAGTCATGATCGCTCAGCCTGGCACGCAATTGGTGCGCGGATCGGCCTGATGATGATGTGGGTCAACCGTTCTTTTTCGACAGGATCAATAACGCTGGATTCACCGGATCCCTCAATCTCCCCCAATATCGATTTCAACATGTGTTCGGACCCGCGTGACATGGCGCGGCTGATCGACGGTACGCGCCGGCTTATCAAGTTGCAGGCCCATCCGGATATTCAGGCTGCAACGGAAGAGATTTTCCCGGTCAGTTTTTCCGACAAGGCGCGCGCGCTGGCGATCTACAGCCGCTGGAACGACATTCAAACGAAGGTCGGCGCGGCAGTGATGGAGACCTCGGCGCTCGCCCGTAAGGCGATCATCAAATACATGATTGCCGATGCGCCCTCGATGGACGACTTGAACAACGACGACGAGACCTGTGCGGAGTGGATCAAGTCCGCTGTGCTTGGCCACTGGCACGTCTCGTGCACCAACCGGATGGGATCGCCCGATGACCCGATGGCCGTCACGGATTCGCATGGGCGCGTGATCGGCATGCCCGGGCTGAGAGTGTGCGACGCCTCGATCTTCCCGAATGTCCCTTGCGCCAACACCAACCTGCCAACGATGATGGTCGGCGAAAAGATGGCGGCGAATATCCTGTCCGAAAGCGCTTGAGACTTGGGGAATGCGCTGTGTCAGCGATGGCATCCCCATTGCAGTCCCGCCTGAGCAATTTCACATCCGTTGCATTTGCTGCAATTGCGAACGAACGCGCTGTGGCGCCGGTAACCGCAAATGCGATGGGTTGCCGAAAAATCCCTTCAAAAATGCGAGTTTATGCACAAAATTACGCTTTGCTGCTGAACCGTGCCGGAGTTCAATTGACAGTTACAGGTTCGACTCGCGGTAAGAAACGTTGACCCCCGGAAATGTGCCCGTGTGCCATTAGAGGGTGGTTTCAGCTGCGCTGCTTCGGATTTTATATTCCGGTCTGCAGCCACATCGTCACGTTATCGAATTGGAGTTGGCGTCATGACGAATGTTTTCAAAACGCTTCTGGTATGTTGTTCGGTATTCGCCGCCGGTTCGGCGCTGTCGGCGGACTTGCCACGCCGGTCGCCGGCGCCGGCGCCCGTTGCCGCCGCTCCGGTTTTTACCTGGCAGGGCGCATATGTCGGCCTGCAGGGTGGATATCAGTCAGGCCGGACAAAAGGGTCGCTGCTGACGGCCGCGGTCACCCCTTATGCCTATAATACCGACGGCGGCGTATTCGGCGTGCACGCAGGGTACAATCATCAGTTTAATGGCTAGGTGCTTGGTATCGAAGGAGACCTGGAGTGGTCGGGCGTGAATGAGCAGCAAGGCTTTCCGCTGGGTGGCGCGCTCGTCGCAGTCGTCAATATGCGGCACAGAACGCAGGAGCGCTGGCAAGGGTCATTGCGGTTGCGGGCTGGCGTTGCGTTTGATCGTGTGCTGCTTTGTGCAACCGGCGGTCTTGCTTTCAATAACCGGCGTTACACCTTCGGCACCGTTGCAGCGCCTTCGGTCTTCGCGCACACAGCCAGTACATGGGGGTGGACATTGGGCGCGGGACTGGAATACGCGATCAATAATAATTGGAGCGCTCGTGGCGAGTATCGATACTCGCAATATCCGGGAAAAACCACCGCATTCCCGGCTATAGTGGATCGCGTCGGGAAATATGCGACCCATACGTTCCGAATTGGTCTCAGCTACAGCTTTCGCCCGCGTGCGGAGCCTGTTGTCGCCAAGTATTGAACCAGGTAATGGCCAAGTAATGAACGAGGCCGGTCAGGGGAAGACAATACAGGTTCGCTACCGGGACCAGGTTGATGGAACAGAAACCGGCAACCGCTTTCCCGGATTCGGTGTAGTTTGACCCCGTCGCATATACCGCGAGCAATTGCCGTCATATGATGATCGGTATGCCGCGGTGCTCGGCTTCTGAATCGATCAGGTTGAAGCGTTTGCTGGCGATGCGGAAACCGCCGGCATGGCGTTCAAGCTCGTGAAAAACCTGGCCGGCCAAAATACGAATTTCGTTCAACCGGTACTCTGTAACGACCTGGTTGCTGCGAACACTGATTGCCCCGCCATCGTCGTGTTTCACGATCACCAGATTGCCAATTACGTGTAGCGTGCGCGAATGCGGCGCCTGCGCGTGCATGCTGGCTTCGCCAAGACGCCGTACGCGGGTCTCCAGCAACTTCCGGTCGTCGTATACAATCGACACGGTGGTTTTTGGATCGGCCTGGTCTTCCTCCAATGGAATCCAGTAGCGGCAATTGTCGGTAAACAGGCCGAGCCAGTCATTGTACAAACGGCGGTCGAGCAGATCAGCCTCGTGGATGAGAAACAATTCGATTTCACGGGCGTCCGCGCCGGATGGATCTTGTGTGCCGATATTCATTGTGCGGCGACTCCCGGCCTTTGTGCATGGTCTGCAACCATGTACTCGCGCCAGGCCGCAAACTGGTTGCGAATTGCAATTTCGCTGGTGCCGGTCGCGCCGCGCTGCATGGCTCCATCGTCGATATCGCGGCCGGCGCCGCGCGCGTAATCAACCCAGGGATTGCCGTCGGTGTGCAGCCCTGTCTGGGTTCGCTCATAGACTTCAAGGTCGTCGGTCAACACCGGCGAACCTGATCCATTGACGACATTGGCGAAAGCGACCGAACGATGCAACATCTCTTCCGGCGCACCTTTCAGGCGAAACACGTAGGTTTCGACAACCGAGCGATCGACGGATACCGGCCGCAATATGCGTAATTGTCCGAACTGGCTCATGAAGGAAACATTGGGATAGACGATCGTGTTCCAGCGCATCAGGGTCAGGATTTCACGGGTCCGTTCCGGGCCGTGAACCGCTTCCATCCGGCGGCGGTATTCGAGATGAACCGGGTCGTCCGAATATTTCACCAGCTTCTCGTCATCGTGGTAATCGGCGAGGAAGCCGTGACCGTTTTCGGAGGCCCAAAGGCCGATGTTTTCCCACAACTCGTTTGGTGCGCCGTTCTGGCGCATTTGCCGCACGGCAATTTCACCTGCGCCATCGGTCGCCTTGTTGTCGTCCTGGGCATTTGCCGCTGCGACGGATGAGGCGTGAACATACCGCGGATGCAGTCCGTCGAGATGGTTCTCCAGCATGAATTTCCAGTTACCGTTATAGGCATGGCGCGCGATGCCGCCGGCAATCTCGACCACGCCCTCCGGGGCCCGGTCGACGAGATCGTCGAACGAGCTGATTACGGGGCCAAGGAACTGCTTCAGGCTTTGTCCGGTATCAGCCAGGGAAGCGAAGATGAACCCGCGATATAATTCCAATCGCGGCACCGGGATCATTCCCATTTTCTTTGATCGCGGATCGTTTTCACCGGCATAGCCCCCAGGCACCGGCACCGACACGAGGTTTCCGTCCAGCCCATAAACCCAACCATGATAGGGGCAGGTGAATTCCCTGACCGAGCCTTTCGCCAGGCTGCACAGCATCGGCCCGCGATGGGCGCAGCGATTGTATAGGACGCGCACGCCGCCATCGTTCTGCCGCACGGCGATCACCGGCTGGCGTCCCATGACAGTTGTGAAATAATCGCCCGGATTTGGAATCTGGCTGTCGTGGCCCAGTAGCAGCCAGGTGCGCCCGAATATGCGCTCCATTTCGAGATCGAATATGACCGGACTGGCATAGGCGTCGCGATGGACCCTGTCCGGTTGCACCATGGCGGCGATCTCCTGCGGGGAGAAGTGGTCGTCCACGGCAATTTCCTCCTGTTAGAATATCGATGTCCGAATGCGATGGCTTTCCGCGCCGCTAGTTTTCGTTGCCGGTGTCCATGTCAGTCAATATCTCGTCGACGATTTCGCGCCGTTCCGCCCACGGACAATTCCAGAAGCTGTACATGTCCATGATATGCGGAGGCCCGCCATAGAACTTCTCGTATTGCGTCATGCGTCCGGCGTAATCCGATCCGAGAAGGTCCCACGCCATCTTGACGAACTTGTAGCGTTCCTCGGCATCCGATCCGGGAGAATACCAGTTTTCAAGGTAGGTGTCCCTCAATGGTCCCTCGTTCAGGATTGAGGCATTGGCCGGCAATTGAAACGGTCCTGCACCCAGCATTTCGCGCACGCTCTCGGCAATTTCGTAATAATTCTTGGCGCACCATTGCAGCGCTGCATATAGATAGCGCCGGTTGATGTGCACCATGCCGTTTTCCAGGGTTTCACAGCTTCCGATCTGTCCTGCGAGCAAGCCGTGAAGCGAAGCCTCGCCGGCGGCCAGTTTGCCGAGGTTTTGCTGGATGGCGGGAATACCGATAACCCCGTTCAATTCTGCCACCTTGTGCGCGACCGCCGTCAGCAGTTTCAGTTTTTCGGCAAACCTCCAGTTCGACTGGTGATTTCCCATGATATGGGCTGGCGTCTGGAAATAGATATTCCGCATCAGCGGTACATCGCGATAGACGAAAATCCGTTCCCACGGGATTTTGACATTGTCGAACACCATGACGGCGTCGGATTCGTCGAATTGCGAGGAGAAATAATTGTCGATCCGGTTGGCGGCGCGCGCCTCGTAGGAGTCGCGCACCCAGAACTGAACGCCCGGCGTGTTGACGGGTATCGAGAACGTAATAGCCTCGTCGATCTGGTCTGGCCCCAGCGGGATCATGCTGCCAATAAACGCTTCGTCTGAAAAGATGGTCGACGTGCCAAGTGTCTTTACGCCGTTGACGGTCACGCCTTGTGCGTCTTCGGACACAATTTGCATTGCCGGATTGCGCCGGCCTGCGGCCTTGTACAATTCGGGATTGCGCGATCCCTGCGGGGTGAGGACAAGATAGGTGATAAAAAGATCCCTTGCCGCGATGTCCCGGTGATAATTGACAATATTGTCGGCAAATTCTGGCCGGTTGCCGGCAAAAAGGGAAGGGTTCATCACCATCCCGGATACGAATGACGGTACATGGTCCATCGACCGGCCCAGCAATCCGTAAGTCCACCGGGCGATCAGCCGGTGCGCGTCGGCGCGACGCTGCAGATCTTCCCGGGATTTGGGAACCAGAAAATAGTTCGAGATGCGGTCGCCGTCTTTCTCGTGGGTGACCAGGTCACGGAATTCCGCGCTGCGCTTCTTGTCGTACAGGCGGGCGAAGGACCGGGCAGAGTTACGGAACGCAGGATGGCTTGTAACATCGTCGATCCGCTCCGTACCGAGGTAGACCTGGCGGCCATCACGCAGGCTCTCAAGATACTCGTCGCCGCTGCGGATCATTCTTTTCCCTTTCTGGCAATCGCGGTTGCTGATTTGACGGGTTTCCGGGCAAAATCCCGATCGCTACTTTTCCCGAAATGATTACCGATCAAGCTTGCATGGCGCCATCGCGAATAGCAAACCCCGGCTTGTCGGTATTGGCTCCATTCTTTCGACATTCATGTAGCTGAAGCGGCGAATGAATGGCAAAAGCCCGGCACGGCGGCCGGGCTTTCGATCTCTTGTTGCGCGTGATCAGCGATTGATGATCTTGCGGGCGCGGGCAACCACTTCCTTCGGCTGCGAATAGGCCTTCTGCAGCAAGCCCTGGATTTCCTGGCCGGGAACAACATTGATGTTGATCTTCAGCTTTGCGGCGGTTGCCAGGAATTCCTTCGACTTCGCCAGGTCGGCGAAGGCCTTGCGCATGATCTTGACCTGCGCGTCCGGAACCTTCGGACCAAGCACGTATGGACGCGCCAGATCCATCTGCGTGAACACGAGGTTCATGGCTTTCTTGTCGAGGTCGGACACTTTTGCAACGTCGTAGAGGAACGGAACGTTCTTAAGCTTCGGATGCGGATTGCGGCCGAGTTGCAGCGTTACGTTGGCTTTGCCTTCCCGCACCGGACCCATGTAGCGCGATTGCAGGCTGGAGTACCAAAGACCGCAATTGCCGTCGAGCTCACCCTTTTCAGCAGCCATGAAGGCGCGCCGCGATCCCTTGAAGCCGACAATCAGGTTCAGCTTCAGGTTGAGCGCGGTTGCGATGATGTGGGCATCGGACGCCATGGCCGAAGTCGGGCCCGAAGCACCCATGATGACTTTGCCCTTTTTCTTCATCGCGTTGATATCGGTGATGCCCGACTTGTTGAAGAAGACGCAGGTCGAAACCTCCCGGCCCATCGAAATCAGCCACTTGAACTTTGGCGGGTCGAACTTGACGCCCTTCTGGCCCCACAGCGGCTCCAACGCCAGCCACGGGCCGATCGCGCCGATCGCAGTGCCGTCCTGCGGATCGGAATTGTACAGCAGGTTGGCATTGCCGCGCCCGCCAGCGCCCGGACGGTTCTGCACCTTGACGTTGGGCTTGCCGGGGATATGCGCGGCCAGATGGCGGCCGACAGCGCGTGCGTAGGTGTCAAAACCGCCGCCGGCGCCAGAGCCGACATAGATGGATACGCTTTTGCCCTTGTAGAAATCGGCAGCCATTGCCGGTGCGACCATCAGCGCCGCAGCGCCGGCAGTCAAAGCCAGTGTTTTGGAAAATTTCATACATCCCTCCGGGTGGTTTTCGTGGTTCGTTTTATGACCGCAAGCGGCTGAGAGTGGCCACGCGGGACCATATTGCATCAGGACCCGGCATACAACAGCCACTTGCTAGTGGATAATCGGCCGGATTTCCTGGCGATTTGCCAGCAAACCGACGTGCGGTCATGCGTCTGGCTGGTCTTCCCCCGCTACCAGGCCAAGCCGCTCCAGGGCCGACGCAACAAATTGCTCGGCGATCACATCGGCGCGATCGATCCTTGGCAAGTCCGGGTTAAGCTCAAAAAACGACTGCATTTCGTCGCGCCAGTGCGACTGGCTCAGCTCGCCATTGATCGCGAAGCCGAAGGAATCGCGTTCCTGCTGCCAGATCGTCTTGATGTGTTCATCCGGCACTTTGACCGTGACATGATCGTCATAAACCTTTCTGAACGCGTCATAATCGTCGTGCAACGCACGCGAAGCACGTATCATGCCCGCTGCAAGGCGCTCCAGCTCCTCAGGGTGGGCGTCCTCATAGGCCTGCGTAGTGGCCAGAACGCCATGCGGCTGAATCGGCACGAGCTTCTTGAGGTCGGAGAAACCGAGCAGGTTCTTCAACTCGTTGGATGGGTCGAGCGACAGCGCGATGGCCTCTTCTACGCGGATCAGCGACACGTCAATCGTGCCGGCCAGCAGCCGTTCGATCCGCTCCGGCGGTGGCCCGACCGCCTCCCAGCGGATTTCATCTTCGGCGATACCGAGGGCCTTCACAACCAGGCGCGCCATGTGATGACTGAGCGCACCGAAACCGTCGAGCGCCCAGGATGCGCCTTTCAGGTCGGCAGTGGAATTGAACTTTTTCTGGGTCACCAGGTTTTGCGCCAATCCGCGCGCCATCGACACGATTATGCGTACCGGCGCGCCTTCGCAGCGGAACTTCAGGACCGGGCCGAGCCCGCCGTAGGAGGCATCTGTTGCGCCGTCCAACACGCTTTTCATAGCGGCAACGCCGCCGTGGACCGGGGTCCAGGTCACGTCCAGACCTTCGTCGGACCAGCAACCAAGGTACGAAGCTGCGGCGCAGGCCAGGTCGTCGACGCCGAAGGTCGGGCCGGAACCGGCCGCAAGGCGAATGCTCAGTCTGTCAGTCATGTTTCCCCACTTGTGTTCTTGAATTGATTATTTGACCGAAATGCCAACCCGTGACCCGGGAGGCAAGGGCGCCGGATTGACCTCGACGACGCCCTCCCGCAACCGCACCGCGTAGGTGGTGAGTTTTTCCTTGAACGGGGGTGGCGAAACCCCGTCCGCGATCATGTATTGCCAGCCGTGCCAGGGGCAGGTGATGCAACCATCGATGACTTCGCCATCGCCAAGCGGTCCGTTCTGGTGGGCGCAGGCATTGGTGACCGCCGAAATTGTGTCGCCATCCCGGAACACGGCAATCCGCTCGCCACCGGGCGCAGAGACTATTTTGGCTCTCTTGTCCGGTATCTGAACCGGCGCGCCAACGACCAGCCACTCGCCCACGGTCTCTGCCGGTTGCTCTCCACTGCGTTCCCGGAATCCGGCCCATAGATGAAGCCCGACGACGACGATTGATATGCCGCCGAGCAACAGCGGTATCGCCGGATTGTAGTCACGCTGCATCAGGCCAAGGGCGACGTGCATGACCAGCAGCGCGTATACGAAATAAACCGCCATATGGATGGCTTTCCAGGCGCCGGGGCTGAGCACGCGCTGCCAGTAATCATGGCTGGTGGCGGCCATGATGAAGAACACGATCAAACAGAACAGGCCGATCGCCTTCATCGGGAAGCCAATGAACTTGGCATAGTCCTTCACGTTGGTAATTTCGTGCCAGATCCACGGCACGCTGCCGCGAATAATGAACCAGTCGAGCACTGAATAGCCGTGGATGGCGGCGACGATGAATGCCATCACGCCGAGGTGGCGGCGATTGTACAGGAGCGGCAGGAGCGCCTTGTTCAAACGCGCCAGGGGGCCGATGCACAGAATCAGCGAGATGAGCAGGAAGGCGCAGGTGCCGAAAGCGCTGATTCGCAGGTCGGCCCAGGCAGGTACCTTGCCCTCGGGCGCGCCGGCGCGCATTGCGAGCATGAAGCCATAGATATAGGCGGCAATCGCGACGATCGCGATTATGTCGTATGTGATCTTGGCGCGGTTCCATTGCACCAGCTGAAATTTGGCGCTCATGGACGCCTCTCCGTGTTTCCCTCGGCCGGAATATACGCCTTGGCTTTGGCCAGAACATGGATCGCATGTCCCGCATCGCTCTTCTTTTTCTTTTGCGGCTTGCGATGGACCAGCGCGGCGCTTAGCCCCGCGGCGATCAGAATGGTGAGCACGATCCAGATGGATCGGTGGGCTGAGCGGTGGCTTCGCTTCATGGTTTCGCGCCCCCGGCTATCCAGCGTTTCAGCACCAGCGGCCAAAGCACGATTGCGCCCGGCAGGATGGCGAGCCGGGCCCCGGCGCTCATCTCGGCAGGCTCGTCGAATATCTTGTGCGCCCCGGCAATCGCAAACGGTATGGCGACGAGAATGCCGATGCAGGCGTAGATCGCCAGGAGACTCCAGAATGCGGCAAATGGATTAACGAACATGGCGGCGAGTACTTTCATCGCTGCTCCTCCCTGCGGGCCTTGAATCGTGCCGACAAAAGTGTGGCGCAGCTCGGACGCGAAAGCAATCCGTCCCGGCAGCCAGCACTAAAGCGGATAGTGTATTTTGGCACGCAATGCGTTATGCTTGCCGAAATGACAGGTAATTCGTATTTCGCATGCGAAACAAGACGATAATGCGATAGGGGCCCGCGATGAAGTACGAAAAGGCCGAAGCCAAAGACTATTCCCGCGCCAACATGCGCGGCATATGGGCAGCTGCCCTGCAGCCATTCAACCCCGATATGTCGGTCAATGAGGAAGGGTTCAAGTCGAACCTGCGCCATTGGGTGGATGATTTGGGCGTGGACGGCGTTTTCGTTGCGGGAAAGCAGGGTGAATTCTTCTCCATGTCCGTTGCCGAGCGCAAGCGGGCGATGGTATCGGCGATGGAGGCGATTGGTGACCGCGCTGGTACGATCATGTCTTGCTCGGACCAGAACATGGACGTGGTGCTCGATCTGGCTGCGCACGCGCAGAACATCGGAGCCGACTATATCGTCGTCCATGCCCCAGTCCTGCATTTCACCAAGGCCCAGGATGAAACCCTGTACGAATATTACAAGTACATCAGTGACAACGTTGATATCGGCATCGCCATGTGGAGCCACCCCGATTCCGGGTACCTGATGAGCCCGGAACTGTGCGCCCGCATTGCGGAGTTTTCCAATGTGGTGGCGATCAAGTATTCCGTACCGCGTGAGATGTACGCCAGGCTGACGGAGCTTGCGGGAGATAAAATTATCGTATCGACCGCGTCCGAAGAGGAATGGTTCGACAATATCGTCGAATTGAACTGGCAATTGTACCTGTGTTCGTCACCGCCCTATCTGTTGCAGACGAAGCACGACCGGCGCATGCGCGAATACACTGACCTTGCGTTTGCCGGAAAGATCGAGGAAGCCCGCAAAGTGCGCGACAGCCTCGACCCAGTGCGTCGTGCGATCCGCTCCACCGCTCCAAAGGAAAAACCGCAAGCGCATTCGAAATACTGGCAGGAGCTCCTCGGGCAGGTCGGCGGCCGGGTTCGCCGTCCGATGCTGCAGATGACGGAGCCGGAAAAACAGGCGACGCGCAGCGCCTTCGAGACCTGCGGATTGCAACTTGCTCCACGTTCGGAGGCGGCGGAATAGGGCTGCGTCGAAAGATGGGGCCGCAAAACAACGGGTAGGGGACCATTGGAATGGGACGGTTGAAGGCATTCAATTTCGACAAATGGATCGATGAAAACCAGCACTTACTGAAACCGCCGGTCAGCAACAAGGTAGTTTTTCCGGATGCGGAAAACATCGTGCAAGTGGTTGGCGGCCCGAACAAGCGCACCGATTATCATGACGATCCCGTGGAAGAATTTTTCTACCAGTTGCGCGGCGACATGGTGCTCAAGGTCGTTGACAATGGTGAGTTTTACGACATCACGATCCGCGAGGGCGAAGTGTTCATGCTGCCGGCGCATACGCCGCATTCGCCGCAACGCCCGCAGGAAGGATCTGTCGGGCTCGTGGTCGAGCCGCGCCGGCCGCGTGGCGCACTCGATGCGTTTGAATGGTATTGCATGAATTGCGGCACCCGGGTGCATCGGGTCGACCTGCCCCTCAAAGATATCGTCAAGGACCTGCCACCGCTGTTTGAGGCATTTTACGCAGATGAAAGTTTGCGCACCTGCCGCTCCTGCGGGACGGTTCATCCTGGCAAGGAAACGCCCGACGGTTGGGTCAGCGCGCTGGGTGACTAGTAGCGTTACAAAGGGCAGGAGTTGATGGCAAACAAGAGTCAGGACGAACAGCAATACGTCGAGGTCGCCGGCGTCGGCGATGACCCCGATCCGGTGCTGGCGTTGCAGGATGCCCTTGCGCAGGCTGGGGCTGCGCTTGCTGTCGCGAAAGTCGGTCCGCAATTTGTAACAGAAATGATCTGGGCTGCGCCGGACCCTTCCACAATTCATCCCGCCCGGATCGCCGTCGACATGCGCCGCCGGGAAGTGTTTGCTGGTTTCCGCCCGGCCGTTGAGGTTCGCCGGTCGCCGGATGAATTTGTCCACGTCATGGCCCGCGCTGTACCGCCAGATAGCCCGCCTTCATCCGACCCTGTGTATCAGGGATACAATGTGATGGAACTGGTGGCGCAGATGAGCCCGCGCAACCAGGTTCCGGACATGATCGGCGAGTTCCGCAGGTGGACTCGTGAAGGCGCCGAGGCGCGCACGCAACTCGGCGGGCTGGATATTGCCTACGGACCGGGCCGTGGCCACGTGCTGGATCTCTACCGTCCCGCAGGCAAGGACGACCCGCCATTGTGGGTCTTCATTCATGGCGGCTATTGGCAGGCTTCCAGCAAGGATCAGCACGCGCAATTTGCAAAGGGAATGCTGGAGGCCGGGTTCGCCGTCGCCAATATCGACTATACGCTGGCGCCGGAAGCGCCTCTGGAGACTATCGTCCGCGATATCAGGCAGGCACTGCGTTTCCTTGCCAGCGAGGGGCCCAATCTGGGTGTTGACGCCAGCCAGCTGCATATTTGCGGCCACTCGGCCGGCGGACACTTGACCGCTTTCGCGGCCGCCGACAAGGACGGGCCAAAAATCACCTCCGCGTTGCCGCTCTCCGGCATCTTTGATCTTGAAGCCTTGCGCCTCATACCAATGGGGCCAGTATTGGGCCTGACATCAAAATCGCTGGCCAAGCGCCTGTCGCCATTGTGCATGGCAAAACCCCAGGACGTGCGTGTCAACGTGGCGCTGGGTGATTTGGAAAGCGATGAATTCAAACGCCAGTCAGCGGAGCTTGCCAAGGCATGGGGAGCGCCGCCACCGTTGCATCTCGACGGCGCCAACCATTTCAGCCTGCTGGACGGGTTGAACAGCGGACCGTTGCTCGAGCTGGCGATAACAACAGCGCGGGGGTAATTTGCGCGCCTTCGCGCCAACCAAGCGCCCGCCTTGTGGAGTGGAAACCTGCCATGCTGATTTATTCCCCGTCAAAAGACCGGCCGGTCGATCTTGGCCCGTTTCCTCTCGAGGCGCTGGCGCGTGATGAAACGATCATTGCGCAAGAAGCTGCCCGCCCGCGCCTTGCTGCTGCAGAGCAAGCCGCGCAACCTGGAGCGTTGGCAGCCGCCGCGGACAAGTATCGCGAGATTTACCTGAAATTCGCCAATGGCGAGGCGGCGGCGCAAAAAGCCCCGGTGCCCGACGAACTTGCGCCGCGCGGCGGCGATGTGAAGGGCTTTGCCTATTTCATGGACGCCAGCCAGGTAGGCATCTGCCGGATACCGGAGAACGCATGGCTGGAAGGGCAGGGGTCGAGCGATCTTGAATATGCCGTTGTCGTATTGGTCGAGCATGGGCGTATACCTGAAACGGACAACCTGGCCCATGAATGGGTTGCTTCCGCCGCTGCGAGCGCCAGCGACATGCGCGTCACGGAGATTGCCGCCGTGCTTGCCGGCCACATCCGGCAAATGGGTTGGCAGGTCCGATGTCATATGCGCGGAGCTGAATGCCTTGATGCCGAGCGGCTGGCCGTACTTTCCGGGCTGGCTGTGCGCGATGACGAGGGCATCGCGAACCCGTATATCGGTAAGAATTTCGCCCTGGCTGTACTGGCGACAGATTACGAACTGCCGGTCGACAAACCCCTTGCGGCCAGCGCCCGGAACGCCAAGGGCTTTGCCTATTGGTGGGGGCAAAACGGTGCGCAGTCGGGGCGCGAACGCAACCGCCGCGCAAAGCGTCCGACCCATTTGAGCCGCTTTCCATTGGAAACCGTCAAGCGGGTGGATCGCCCGACCACCTTGATAGTCGATGACGAGGTTCCACGCGTGTCAAAGCGCGCCGCCTTCTTCGAGCGCGCCCTGCAGGGCGATCTCGGCGCCAAGAGCAAGAACGAGCGGACACGGTTTTCTTTCAAGCATCCGACATCCTGGAGCCTGTTGCACGCGATCCGCGCCCTTGTGCCGTTCCAGGACGGCGACGTCGCCGACGCCGACAAGGCCCGCTATTCCGACCCCGCCGCCAATGCAAAGGCGCTGAAGTCGCTTGCCTATTTCCTCGGCGCGGATCAGGCCGGGATTTGTGAAGTTCCGCGGTACGCCTGGAATTCGCACAAGGAAAACGGCAAGCCCATCGACATGTATCACAAGTACGCAGTGGTGATGGTCATCGACCAGGGCTACGACACGATGGAAGGCGCGAGCGGCGACGACTGGATTTCCGGTACGCAGTCGATGCGCGGGTATCTGCGCGGCGCCGAGATCGCCGGCATCATGGCCGAACTCCTGCGCAGCCAGGGATTTTCATCGCGCTCGCAGACCAATGCGGACAGCGACGTGCTGCACATTCCGCTCATGCTCTGGGCAGGTCTTGGCGAACTTTCGCGCATCGGCGAACTGGTGCTCAACCCGTTTGTCGGACCGCGGCTGAAGTCGGTCGTGATGACCACGGACATGCCGCTGGAAGTGGACAAGCCGGTGGATTTTGGCCTGCAGACATTTTGCGAAGGCTGTTATAAATGCGCCCGCGAATGCCCTTGCGACGCCATACCCTGGGGCGACAAGGTCATGTTCAACGGCTACGAAATCTGGAAGCCGGATGTCGAACGCTGCACGCGATACCGCTTGACCAATTCAAAGGGCGCTGCTTGCGGTCGCTGCATGAAAACCTGTCCGATCAACAAGGTCGTCGATGCAGACGGACCGATGCTGACGCGGGCGGCCAGCTGGCTCGGCATCAACGCAATGTGGCTCAAACCGCTGATGGTGCCGTTCGCTGCCTGGCTTGACGACAAGCTCGGCAACGGCGTGCGCAACCCAGTGAAGAAGTGGTGGTTTGACCATGAAATCGTCGATGGGGTCACAATTGCCGCCAAGGGGACCAACCGCCGTGACATCGAACCGGACAAGGTGATGGACCCAGAAAAGCAGAAGATGGCCTATTATCATGCCAGCATGATGCCGCCGCCGGATTTGCTTGAACCTGTACCGGTAGACCGCAAGGCCGCACTCGCAGCAAAGGACTTGCTTGAAACGCCGAAGCAGGCGCGCCTGCGTCTCCATCAGGGCGGGCCAATGCCTGCGCATTATGCGCCGACGCCCGTCGCAGGGCAGGGAACCGGCAACAAGGACTCGGAGAACCCTTTGCTCAGCCCCTACAAACAACAGGAAGCAGCAAAGTAGCCGGATCGCAACATGAACGTTCTGGTTCTTGATAATTTTGCCGACGAGTATGCGCGGAGACTACGCTCTGAGTTTCCCGAACTCGGTGTGCACACAGCTCAAAAAATTGCCGATATTGGACTCCCGCTGGAATCCGTCGACGTCTTGATTGCATTCGGTATCGCGATAACCGATGACCTGCTTGCTGGTTTGACAGGCCTGAAATGGGTGCAATCCCTTGCGACTGGAACCGACCACTTCACCAACTCACCGGCGTTTCGCCGGGACATTTTGCTGACCAGCGCGCGCGGCATTCACGGCGCGCCCATGCGTGAAACCGTTTCACTTCTGATGTTGATGCTGGCGCGCAAAATGCAGCACATCATGCGTAACCAGGTCGCGCGCAAGTGGGAACGCATAGGCCCATGGACATTGCTTGAAGGCAAGACGGCAGTGCTGGTCGGGGTGGGGGTCAGCTCGAGCGCTATCGCCCATTTGCTCAAGGCCTACGGAATGCGCGTCATAGGCGTGTCCGGTACACCGCGAACCGAACCGGGCTTTGACCAGGTTCGCGCCCGCAGCGAATTGGCCGATTGCGCCAGCGAGGCCGATTTCCTGATCAACGTCCTGCCGGGGGGGCCTGCCAACGCCGGGGCGATCGGTTCCGGCATATTTGACGCCATGCCGAAACGCGCGTTCTTTATCAACGTCGGGCGCGGTGAAACAGTCGATGAGGCGGCCCTGCTCCAAGCACTGCAAACACGATCGATCGCCGGGGCAGGGCTCGATGTTTTTGCATCGGCGCCGCTTGCCGCGGACAATCCGTTTTGGGACCTGGACAACGTCGTCGTCAGTCCGCACATAGCCGGATTTTTTTCCGAATACGAAAACTATGTCATGCCGATCGTGATCGACAACATGCGCGCCTTTCTGGCAGGTGATGCAGGCGCGATGCGCAACCTAGTCGAGCACTGATTAGCATCTGTTACCGGATCAACCGGTGCGCTTGCCTGGCAACCCATGTTCCCGCCGCAGTTCTTCTGCGCCGTCGCTGCAACGGCTGGCGCGCAGGAGGCCAGGTCTTGCCAGCTGCAGGTCTGCGAGGTTTTCGCCGGCCGGGCCTTCTTTCAATATGGTCTCAACCGGACGCCCATAACGCCGACGCCAGTTCGGGTGTTCATCGACAGTGCCCGGCAGGTTCGGCTGTTCGACTTGGCCCGCAATGTCTTCCAACGGGATCGCCGCGAACAACGACTGGGAGTGGCCGGTGAAGGCGATGGCAGTGGCGGCAAACCGCCCTTGTTCGCGTTCGCCCGGCATGTGTTCGTGCGCTCCCGGTGCGAGCCCCGCCGTACCGAATACCCGCCGCATGGCGTCCTTGTCGCCGGCGCGTTGCAGCCTTGCCATGTCGGCGTTTTGTCCGGGCGGCAAATGGTCGATCGCATCGCGCAATTCGATGTCGCGGCTGCGCTGCCAGCCTAGAAGCGTTGGCGTATCGTGCGTCGTCGTCATGGCGATCGCGTCTCTTGGATAATGTCCAGGTGGGCGGTAGCCATGTTCGTCGCGAACGAACAACAGGACGCGCATGCCGGCAAGGCCCGCCGCTCCAAGCGTTTTGGGGAAGCCGGCCGGTACGGTCCCGAGGTCTTCGCCGATGATGATCTTGCGCGCGCGATGGGATTCCAGCACTGTCAGCCGCAGCAGATCATCGAACGGATAGGACAGGTATGCCCCGTCCGCCGCTTCGCCGCCCTCCGGGATCAGCCACAACCGCATCAGTCCCATGACATGGTCGATACGCAATCCGCCCGCAGGCTCCAGGCAGGCGCGCAGCGTAGCTATGAAGCTATCAAAGCCGGTTTCCTACAGCGCGAACGGTGAGAATGTCGTCAACCCCCAGTTTTGACCGCGCGGCGCCAGCGCGTCCGGCGGCGCACCGATGGCCAGGTCATGCAGCACCTCGTGTGGCATGCTCCAGGAGTGACTGCCACCGCTGTTCAGACCAACGGCCAGATCGTTGATCAAACCGATACGCATTCCCGCACCGATCGCCATGGCTTGTGCGGCGTCCAGCGATCGCCGCGCCAGCCATTACAAAAACATCTGATAGCCGATTTCGGTTTCGTGCGCGCGCGCGAATGCGGCAACCGCAGCGCTGTCCGCCTGATCGTACCCGCCTTCCCAGTTTCGCCAGTGCCAACGGGTAAAGTCGCGCGCGTACTGGACGCCATGCAATGCCTCGAACAGGGCGTGCTGGAAAAGCTTGTCACCTCCGTCGGCCTTGAACTGCAAAAAACAATTCCAAAGCGTATCATTGTGCGTCTTGCCTTCGCAGGCGCAAAAGCTCTCGTAGAGTGCACGAAGAAAACGGAACTTTGCCTGCGCACTTTCAGGCCAGTCAATCAGGCCGCCGGCGACGACGACTGGCTGCCCGACATCAGCGCCTATGGGACAGTTCAGGGTGATTGCGTAAGGGAGGATT
>CAZTMN010000021.1:0-46957 GCA_964615275.1 uncultured Beijerinckia sp.
AGCAAAACGGCGCAAGCTGGTGATTAACCGTCCCCGCGATGGTCAGACATTGCAACGGGAGGTGTTCGATGCCTACAAGGCGCCACCAGCGGTGATCGCGCAATTGCGCCGGATCGCCAATCCGCCAAAGAAATATCATGAGTTGCAACAGGCAATGGCAGGCACGCCGCGGAGGAAAATCAAGTGACGGTCGTAACACCAATAGGCAGCGGCAAGAAAGAAGGCGGTGTAACACGCGAAGAGGTTTTGGCCCGCGCGGAAAACTTGATTCCAGCACTCGCGGCGCGATCTGAAGCCTGCGAAAAACTGCGCCGCGCGCCCGACGAAACGATCCGGGACTTTGTTGAAGCCGGTCTGTTGCGGGTGTGTCAGCCTGGCCGTTACGGTGGCTACGACCTCGGATACGACGTGTTGTGCGAGGTTATCCAGACGCTGGCGCGCGGCTGCGGATCGCAAGCCTGGGTCTATATGGTCCTGGCGGACAATCGCCTGAAACTTGCTGCCTATGATCTGCGCGCGCAGGACGACGTCTGGGCCGTTGATCCGGAAAAGAAACTGTGCGTCGCGGTTTCGCCGGTCGGCAGGGCGCGCAAAGTTGACGGCGGCGTCGTCTGGAACGGTCTGCATGGTTTTTCCAGTGGCATCGATCACGCCGACTGGGTGATGTGCGGCGGATTTGCCTATGACGAAACCGGCGCCAGGGGGCGCGGGATGATGGTGCTCATGCCAACCAGCGACGTAACCATTATCGATGATTGGCAGGTCATGGGTCTTGCCGGCACAGGCTCGAAGAGTTTCGAGGTGAAAGAGGTTTTTGTTCCCGAGCATCGCATTCTCGACAAGGCTGACAATGACGCCGGCTGTTCCCCGGGCATGGTGTTTTACGATGCGCCTGTCATGAAACTGCCGCGCGGCGGTGTCTCCGCGGTCAGCTATACTGCGGTGGTCGTCGGCGTGGCTCAGGGCTTCCTGCAAAATTTCTACGAGGTAACGCGGGCGCGTAAATCGCGTGGCAGCCCGGTTGCCGATCAACCCGGAATCCAGATGTCGGTTGGCCAGGCGGCGGTCGAGATCGAGGCAGCCGAACGGCTTTATCTGGGGGCAATACGCGAGACGATGGAAGCACTGGCGAAAGATGGCAACGTAAGTGCTGAAATGAATCATCAGGGCAAGCGCAATGCCTGTTACGCGGCGCAATTGAGTTTGAATGCCGTCCAGCGTCTGTTCAACGTCGCCGGAGGGCGCGCGCTTTACAACGGCGATGTCTTGCAACGCCAGTTCCGTGATTGCTTTGCCGCGGCCGCGCATCACTCGCTGGTTTGGGAAAGCGCAGCGATCGCCTATGGAAAACACGCCTTGCACGCAGACTAGAACATTCGGCCAAACAAACGGCGAGTGCATGGCAATGGTCTGGCCGCCACATATGAATGGAAAATGAAATGACGATATTGGTTACAGGAGCTGGATTGATCGGTACTGGATTTGCCCGCGAAGCGATCGCCCGCGGGGAGGAAATCCTGTTTTTCGACCCGGAGCCGCGCGAGGACTATTTGAAGTTCAAACTGGGCGACACGGGATACCGCTTGATCTGGGGCGATATCCGCGACCTGCCGTCGCTGACCGCGGCCATGAAAGACAACGATGTTTCGACTGTTGTTCACACTGCCGGTCTGATCGGTGGCAAGGTACAAAAATCGCTGTTCCACGGTTTTGAGGTCAACCTGGCTGGCACCCGCAACGTTGCCGAAGCGGTGCGGCTGGCCGGTGTCCGGCGGCTGGTACACATGAGCACCATGGGCGTGTTCGACAACCGCCGGCCAACGAGCGCCAACGTTCCGGAGAATTTTCCGCGCGGACCGGGGCGCGGTTACGGCAATTACAAGGCTGCGAAGGAACTCATCCTGGAAGCTTATGCGGATGAATACAGGTTCGAGCTGCTGGTGCTGCGTCCCGCGAATGTTTACGGTTTCGGACATTTTTTCGCCGGCTCGTCCGGCGGCATCAAGATGCAGGCGCTGCTGGAGGCTGGAATGGACGGCGGAGTTGCCAAAATTCCCTCGTCGGAAACCATGACCAACGAATATATATACTGGAAGGATATCGGCCGCGCTGTCGATATCGCAACTCGCATCGACATGCCGGCTGAATCAACATTCAATGCCGGCAACGGGTATGTGACGCCTTTTGACGACGTTATTTCCGCCGTCCGGAAAGTATGTCCCGGCGTGTCCTTCGAAATCCAGGAAGGCGTACCACCAAAGTCGAAAGCGCATGCGATGGACATCAGCCGGGCCAGGCAACAACTCGGCTGGGAACCGCAGTTCTCCATCGAGGAAGGCTTCGCCGACTTCCTTGAGGAAATGAAGCGGGCTCGGGAAATATTTGGCAAGTAGTGTCGGTTAACGGTGATTTGTCGGAGACAGCGGGCGGGGGTTATTCAGCGCTTCATTATCGTCTGCCGGTAGATGGGCACGGCCTGCGACAGGGCGTGTCGACATTTCGCCGATAATTGTTGCTTTTTTTCTCCGGCCGCCTGGTGCATGAGGCTGGCCCTGTCAATAGGGATTTTGTCGCCGCAAGCTTGGTAGACCGTCAGGTTGATTGGCAAGTAGATGTCGTTTTTGTTCTCCGCGACTATGGTGGTGAGCAATGTCGGCAGCAAAAACGCTGGAATATTAAGAGTTTTCTTGCGGATGGACGGGCGGACGGAACCACGGAACTGATAAAAAGTTCTGTTGCGGTCGCGGACGAGATGCCGGAAGTCCGGCAGTTTCAACAGGTCTGATTTGGTAGTTGCAACGAACGTGAAGGGTAAGTGATCTCCGAAGATCAACAATAGGTATGGCCGTCCGGTTTGCAATTCAATTTTCCGCAAATGCCGTTCCATAGCCGCGACGGCTTGCTCGGTGTTCTTTTGCCGAAGAATATATTCGTTGAGCTGGCAGTTCCTTTGAAAATCGTTATCTCGCACCAATTTGTATGGAAGTTGGCCGGGTTTGAAGGTCCGGCATTTGTGCGGTGAATGGTTGTGCAGTGTCAGGCCATAGACGAAGAATGGGCGTTCGCGCTGCGGCTGCAATTGCTTGATATATGCTTCAACAATTTGCAGGTCCGAAAGGCCCCAGTTTGGCGAGATACGAAGTTTCGCCGCGTCCAGAAATTTTGAAAAGCCGTACCGGCGATATGCAGCGCGAGCCCGAAAGAAACCGCCGTCGGAGGGATAAAGCGCCAGCACCTCGTAGCCGGATTTTCGCAAATGCGATGCGAGGCTGTACCTGATTGACGGGCTCAAGGACATGTGGGTGAACAGTCCTGCAAAACCGAACAATCTTGTGTCCATGCCGGTAATTGACTCGAATTCGGAGATCCAGGTGCCGCCGCCCACGGTATTGATGCGAAGGCTTCCTCCCAACAGCGCGGCATTGTAGGTAGATGTGAAGCTGGTTTCCAGCTTGGGCGCGGTTGCGAAAATGCTGTTGACGTCGAATGTTGATTCCAGCAACAGCACTACGATGTTCGGTTTTGCCCGTCGTTGAGCAGGGACTACGTAGTCCGGTAACTTTCCGGCTGGTTCTGCCATTGTGGATTCATCCGTGCCAACCGCCAATAAATTCCTTGTCGCAGTGCTCGCCTCCATGCGCCAGGTCAGAAGCAAGAAGGGCAGTACTCCATAGGTTCGCGACGCATATACCATGGTTCCCGGGGCCCAGGCATCAAGAAGGTACTTCGATAGCGGTTTGACCAGCTGGTGGAAGCGGTCAGCAAAAACCGACACACAGGCTGCTGCTATTGCGACATTTGCCACGATTGCAAAGGTGAAGAAACGCCAGGACATATTCTTGGAGCGAACATGGTTTCGCGCTGTCAGGACCAGAATCCCGGCAAAGGCGAAGGCAGCCGCTGTCGACGCCAATTGCAGCGCAAACCCCCGGTATGCGATCGCATTGAGCACTTCGCCCGGATGTTCCCATGCAACGCGAAGATCGATGAAGAACAACGGCAAGCCGATGTGTCCGATCTTGCTCCAGTTGGCGAAATGCAGTGAGCCGAACGCGATGCCCAACACCGCACCGACAAGAACGACAAAAGGTCCGATTGCAGCCAGGAGGATGATGGTTGCGATAGCAAGAAAGACATATGCCGCATTGTTTACAAACGCATCATTGGCGGACAAATAAATCCAGCAGGCTACCAGCGACCACAGCGCGGCAACGATCCACGATACCCTGTGTCGTGCATTCGGGACTAAAGGCAATTTTGCCAAGCTGGATTTCGGTCCTGTCTATCTCGCGATGTGTATTTTGCTGCGCCCGGCGCTGTGATGTCCGCGGCTGCCATGACCTCGAACTCTAGCCCCGGTTGAAACCCGCGCCATTGATCTACCGCAGGTCAACGCTTGGCATGACGGTGCAATTAGCCAAAAATTTTGCCAGGATAGGGCAAATTTGTGGTCGGCACGGCCGAGTTTTTGAGCGGCATTGCCGCGCCGGTATGACCCGGCGCGGGGAATGGTAAGCAGAGCTATAATATGAGTGCCAGCTGGTTCCTGCCGCGACTACGCCGCGTCGGCCTGCTTCAGCTTCCCGAGATGGGCGAGCACTTCTTCGACATGCATGACATCGGCGTATTTGTGCGCCATGTCGAACATGTTCATCTTGTGCACCATTTCCGATCGGTCATAGGTGCATTCTTCCACCAGGGACACAAGGAAGCCGGCCGAATAAGCATCGACCACGGAAGCGCGAACGCATCCGGATGTACTTTCGCCGCACACGATCAGGCTTTTGATTCCCAATACGTTGAGATGCGATAGCAGGGGAGTGCCGGAGAACACGCTGGCCCGCTGCTTCTTGATAACAACGTCCTCCGGCTGCGGCGTGAACTCGTGATAGATCGTAAAGCCGTCGTCGTCTTGATTGGGCATTTTACGGCGGGTTGACCAGGTTCCGGCCGGCCGCGCATGCGGGCG
This sequence comes from uncultured Beijerinckia sp., assembly GCA_964615275.1. GTDB lineage: Bacteria > Pseudomonadota > Alphaproteobacteria > Rhizobiales > Beijerinckiaceae > Terripilifer. Next base: position 4,970 of record CAZTMN010000021.1, read on the forward strand.
GATATCCTGGGTGCAATAAAAAACCGGCAGTCCGGCGGCGCGTACCGCCGAAAACAGTTTCTTTGTTGGCTCGATCGCCGCGTGAGCGAATTTCCCGCAGGTGTTCTGGTATTTGTCGTTGAGATCGTAGGGCGATAGCGAACCGCCGCGGTAAACCGCTGAATACAGATCAATGGCCAGAAAGGCGGCGTCGGGACCGACCCTGGTTTCGCGCCGGTAGTGCGCGTAAAGCTTCAGGTCTTCCGCGGAAACGACATCATTCCAGCAGTGGTTGTTGAATTCCTCGATTGAGGCCATGGCGAATTCCTTCGTTTTTCGGGTCCGGCCGGGCAGCAAAGTCATGGACCCTGACGTGAAACGTTTCTAATATGCCTCGAAACGGGCGGCAAGCCCGGCGGAAATCCTGCTTGGTGGAGGAAGCGATGAAAGACTGGCTGAAAATTGTGCCGGAGGATGAACGCAAGGTCTACGAGAAAGCCGGCTTCGCGTTGCCGGCCTCCATCGGCGAGAATACTGCGCTGATCGTGATCGACGTGACCTATGGGTTTACAGGCCGGGAGGGCCTCAGCATCGACGATGCAATCGCTGAGTATGCGACAGCCTGCGGCCCGGTGTCGTGGGAAACCATGCCACGGATCAAGCAATTGATCGACATGTTCCGCGAGCTTGGACGGCCAGTGATTTTCACCAGGAGCGCACCGGACGATACGCCTTACACGGGCCGCGCCACCAAGGGCGCGCGCATGGGCGAAAAGCCGGCGGGCGCGAATGACATTCCCGATGTCATCGCGCCGCGCGACAACGAATGGATACTGGAGAAGACCAAGGCGAGTGTGTTTTTCCAGACGCCACTTGCCAGCTATCTGGTACGGCAGAAAATCGACTCGGTGATTGTTTGCGGTGTTGCGACATCCGGTTGCATCCGTGCGTCCGTGGTGGATTGCATGTCAAACGGGTTCACGACTTTCGTCGTCGACGATTGTTGTTTCGACCGCTCGCATTTTGCCCATTGCGCCAACCTGTTTGACATGAACGCCAAATACGCAACGGTGCTGTCATTGAACGAACTGGAAGGCTTGATGCTGGGCAGGCAGATGCAGGACCGCTCGCAATAGCCGCAACGTCTGCCCCGGGGAGTTGCGCCATGCGCTACGGGATCTGGACACCGCTGCCGCACACGATCCGGCCCGAGCCGCGTATGGAGGCCGCGATCGAGGCCTCGCGCACGCCCGGCCGCGGCCAGCCGCGCGACGGCGCCCACGATTTTGCCGTCGAGGTGGCGCAAACCGGCGAGCGGCTTGGATTTGCCACGACGCTTATTGCCGAGCGCTGGCTGGGGCCGGACCTCTCGGCATGGATGCTGGCGTCTGCAATGGCCGCTGAAACGTCAACCATTGAACTCATGGTTGCGCTGCATCCTGGTATCGTTCAACCGCAGCAAGCGGCGAAATTCGCCGCTTCGCTTGATCGTATCAGTGGCGGACGGGCGGCGGTGAACATTGTCAATGGCTGGTGGGAAGAAGAGTTCCGGCTGTTCAGCAACGGCGGGTCCCAGCAGGATCTGGACGAACGCTACCGCCGCATGGAGGAGTACCTGCGCGTGATGCGCGGCATGTGGTCCAACGAATCGTTCGATTTTGATGGCGAGTTTTATCACGCCTATGGCGAGGCCCTGCCGCTGGCCTGTGTGCAGCAACCGGGCCCGCCGGTTTATGCCGGAACCCGCAACCCGCCGGGGATGAAGACAATCGCCGAACTGGGCGATTGCTGGTTCGTCAATTACGATCCTGATATGCGTAGTGCCGGAGCCAATGTGGACATGGTTGCAAACGACATCGCATCCATGCGCCGCCAGGCCGAAAGCTTCGGGCGCAAGCTTCGTTTTGGCATGTCTTGCCATGTAATTTGCCGGGAAACGCAAAGCGAAGCAGAGGCCGAAGCGCTGGCGCTTGAAGAGCACGGCAAGACCGACCGGATTTCGTTTATCGCGTCAAAGGCGCTCGGGCCGGGTCTAATCGGCACGCCTGAAAGGATCGCCGAACGCATTCGCGCTTATGAACAGGCCGGCGTCGATACGTTGATGATGCACTGCCATCCTATGATTGATAGCATGCAGGTATTCGCCACCGAGGTGATGCCGCTCGTCCGGCGAGTAGCCGCATGAATTGCCGCGTGTGCAAGCGAAGGCCCCGATACAGTCTTCGAGTGAAATGGCTAGCGGTTCACGATCCACAATCCGAAAAGTCGAACAGTTTTCGGGGCGATGGGAGCAAGCGCTTTAATACAAAATGTTAGGACCGGTCATCGATTCAAGGACAGGATGAACCGGTCGAGTGCCGAGGAGGAAGAATTGGCAGATCCGTTTCCCTTTTTCCAGTACCGCGCAATCGTCGATCACGCCCCGATTGCATGGCCCGGCGATGCCCGGATCGCAGTATGGGTCATTCCCAATATCGAGCACTTCCACATCGACAAGCCGGGACCGCTGCCTGATATACGCAATCACTCGCGCCGTGACTACGGCAACCGGGTCGGGGTCTGGCGCTTGATGGAGACGATGGCAAAGCACGATGTCAAAGGTACCGTCGCGCTGAACGGCGAAGTTGGCAAATACTATCCGCGGATAATGGAGGAAGCAGTCAAGCTTGATTGGGAGTTGATGGGGCACGGGCTTACCAATTCACGGCTTCTGACGGAGATGGAGCCGGACGAGGAGGCCACCGCAATTGCGGAAGTGCGCTCCATCATCGAAGCTCATGGGCGCAAGATGATGGGCTGGCTGGGCCCGGGGCTTGGTGAAACCTGGCGGACACTGGATCTGTTGCAGCAGGAGGGCTGTACCTACGTCGCAGACTGGGTCAATGACGATTTGCCGTACCGGATGAACAATGGCCTGTATTCCATTCCCTATTCAATTGAATTGAATGACATGCCGTTGTTCAACATGCCCAGCATCGGCAATGATGAGTTTCTGAAGCGAATCTGCGATGCTTTCGATACATTATACGCGGAGGGTGCGCAGGGTGGGCGCGTCATGGGTCTTGCGCTTCATCCGTTTTTGATCGGAACGCCAAGCCGCATCCGGATACTCGACAAGGCTCTCGCCTATATGCGATCGCACGACAAGGTATGGTTCGCCCGCGGGGCCGAGATTATCGAAGCCTACCGGTCGCAGGAACCGTAGGGTTTTGTTCTTGATTTGATTGTCAAAGCGCCTGCCGCCAGCGTTTCATTGCTTGCCTAAACATCGCCAGCCTGCCACAAGCGGTGCATGCTTGGACTGTCAGCTTTTTTCGATGCTTTGCGCGAGGATCGCCGCGTCTGGCCGCTGATGCTGCTGATCTGTTGCACCATGATCGGCAGCGCGCTGGTCGTGCCGATGTTGTCGCTTTACGCGCTGACGTTCGGTGTGTCGGCGACCCTGGTCGGCATGCTGGTCACGATATTCGGTATTGGCCGGATTGTAGCCAATTTTCCCTCAGGGTGGCTCAGCCAGCGATTTGGCCGGCGCCCGCTGCTTGCCGCCGGACCTGCCATCACAGCGATTGGCGCTGTTGGCGCCGCACTGACCGGCGATTTTTACTGGCTATTGTTCTGGCGCTTCGTGCAGGGCGTGGGTTCAGGCATGTACCAGACGGTTTCGCTTGCAGCGTTGGCGGACCTTTCGACGCCGCGCACGCGCAGCCGGCTTGTCGGCCTGTATCAGGCCGCCCTGCAGATCGGCGCCTCGATCGGTCCGTTGATCGGCGGATACGTTGCGAAGTATTTTGGGCTCGCCGCGCCATTCTGGGCGCTTTTTATCATTGCAGCGGTCACCTTTGTGCTCGCCCTGTGGACTTATCGCGATACGGAAGTCGCGGTTCAACCGGGCCGCTCCATGTCCGGCGCGCTTGGCCGCAGCCGTGGCCTCATGAGTATTCCGTTCCTTTCGATTTCCTTCGTTAACGCCATCAAGTTTTTTACGCGCACCGCTTGCATGTTTCAGCTGATCCCGCTTCTGGGGGTTGAGATATTCCGGCTCGATGTCGGCCAGATCGGTCTGGCGATCACCATCATTGCGTTTGCCATGTTGATCGTTTTGCCCAGCGCGAGCCTGATGTGTGACAAGCTGGGCTCGCGCTTTGCCGTCATCCTGTCGTGTATTCTGACGATGGCTGGCCTTGGGCTGATCCTGGCAGGCGATCATCCGGCATGGTTCTGGTTGTCGATGGTGGTTTACGGCCTGGCCAGCGGCCTTAGCACAGCCTCCATCGGCGCCTATACGATCGAGGTTTTGCCGCGCCACAAGTATGGCGAGGGCATGGGGCTGCAAAGGACCATAAGCGATGTCGGCTATGTCGCAGGCCCTGTATTTGCCGGTATTGCAGCGGACTTGAGCGGGTATGGTAACTCCGGCGGTATCGTCGCGACGCTCGTTCTCGTCGGCCTGGCAACGCTGCTGTTCATGGTAACTAGCGCGAGCTCCACGGCAGGCCGCCCGCTCGATGCGGGGTAAATCGACCTGCAATTCAACGCTTCGATCAATGCGGGCTGATATTACGCCCGTTCCATGCGCGCTCAAACCGTCCTCACCAATTCGTGTTCTGCCCTGAAGTGATGTGTAGGGCATGTCATCTGCGTGTCCGGTACAAATCCAGCGAGATGACAGTTCGCGCCGCAAAGCCGGGTCTTGCCCGGCGATTTGTTCATGGCAGCGATGCGTTGGAATGTGCAGGAGCGATCATGGTCACCGATTGTTTCGGATTGGAGCTGCCGTCAGCCAACCCCCTGGCTGTAGCTGCCTTTGATCGTGCGCAGTTGGCGTTCTTGAAATATCGTGACGGGACGATGGGGTTTCTCGATCAGGCCCGGCGCGCGCAACCTGATTTTGTCGCAGCGCATGCCTTCTCTGGCTTCCTGCGCATCCTGCAGGCCAGGGCGAACATGTTGCAGCTTGCAAAGCAGGATCTGAGTGAGGCGCAGCAGGCGCTTGAACGGCTCCCGTCCACGCAAGTGGAGCGATCGTTGGTGGCGGGATTGGCCTCTGCCAGCGCCGGCGATTGGGCCGCGGCTGCGGGGTTGCTTGAGGGCGCGCTTGATCCAGGCCGACCGCATCCCCTGCTGGTAAAGATCGTCCACACGCTTCGTTTCATGATCGGCGATGCGGCGGGCATGCTGGCGCTGACCGGCCAGTTTTCGGGGCAGAATCTGGATCATGTGGCCGGGTATGGATTTGTGCTTGGCTGCCACGCCTTCGCGCTGGAGGAGAATGGTTCGTTTGAGGAAGCTGAAACGGTGGCGCAAAAGGCCCTGTTCCTCGAACCGGAAGACTTTTGGGGCATGCACGCGCTCGCCCACGTCTATGAAGCTACCCGACGAACCGGAGAGGGCCTGCTTTGGGTCGAATCTGGCCGTCAGCAATGGTCGGGCTGCAACAATTTTGCGTCCCACCTTGCGTGGCATCTGGCGCTCTTTTGTATCGACAGGGGCAAGTACGATCGCGCTGTGAATGTCTTCGATACGGACTTGCGCCCCAACCTGACTGACGATTTTCGCGATTTTGCGAACGCGGTCTCGTTGCTGGTCCGGCTGCGCCAGATGGGCGTCGACACTGGCAGCCGGTTGGACGGGCTCTATGATGAGGCCAAACAGCGGGTGGCCGACGTCACCTATGTGTTTGCCGCGTTGCACGGTTTGCCACCGCTTCTGGCTCGCGGCGACGTCGCCGCCGTCCGTGATGTCATCGTTGCAATGCAAGAGCTGGCCAGCGGCAATGGCAATCAGGCGCAGGTGGCCCGCGAAGTCGGCGTACCTTTTGCCGAGGCCATGCTGGAAATCGCGAATGGCCCGGCCAAGGTGGCCGGTTTGCAGGAGCTGGCGCAACACCTGCCCCTGCTCGGCGGCAGCGTTACGCAGCGGGACATGTTTTTGCGGGCCATGATTTTGATGGCGGACGATGTGTGCGACCACAAGACAACCAGCGCGTTGATCGGAATTCGTCACCGTTTGCGCCATGAAGATGCGTTCTCGGAACTGATCGAGCATCGGATTTGCTTTGGTGGCTCATCCGCTGACACCACCTACGTGGCTTGACACCCGGGTCGTGCGAGAAGGCCTGGATTGCATCTGGAAAAAATCGAATTGGATGGCTATGGATCAAACGAGCCGCAAATCGGAACGAATCCGGGTTGATCCATGAATTCTCAAGTGTCTTCGGCTAGCGCGCAACGTACGCTCCGTGATCCCCGGCTCGATTTTTTCCGTGGTCTGGGGATGTTCATCATCCTGATCGCCCATATCCCGTGGAATTCCTGGACGAGCTGGATTCCCGCGCGGTTTGGCTTCAGCGATGCCGCGGAAATGTTTGTTTTCTGCTCCGGCATGGCCTCGGCGCTGGCGTTTGGCGGTGTCTTTGCGCGACGCGGCTGGTGGATGGGGACCGCGCGCATTATGCACCGGGTTTGGCAAGTCTATTGGGCGCACATCGGGTCGTTCTTTCTGGTCGTTGCGCTGCTTGCCGGGGCGGACATGTATTTCGGCGGAGAGCGCTACATAAAGGCCATTCAACTCGACCGGTTTTTTGCCGATGCACCTTTGCGTCTAATGCAAACAATGGTCCTTGCCTATCTACCGCCGTTTTTTGAAATCCTGCCCATGTACCTGTGCATCCTGGCGATGGTGCCGATCGTCATGGCGCTGTCGCGCATTCATGTCGGTCTGGTATTCACATTCATGATTGTCCTTTGGCTGATGGCGAATGTTGGCAAGATCAATATTCCCGCGCAACCTGAGGGTGGCAGGGGCTGGTTCTTCAATCCTCTTGGCTGGCAATTGATTTTTTTCAGCGGCTTTGCGCTGATGCGCGGCTGGTGGCCGGCGCCCCCGCGTGACAAGCGACTTCTCTGGCTTTGCATCGCGATCGTTGTTGCCGCCGCGCCGTTTTCCTGCCGGTACGGGTTTTATTGTTACCAGGGCTGGGGCTATTTTCCAGTCTTGTCGCAGGTCCAGGACTGGCTTGGCCCCGTCATTACCAAGACCGAGGAGGGCTTGCTTCGCTATGTTCATTTCATGGCGACGGTTTATCTGGCCTGGTACGCTGCTGGAGAAGGTGGAAAAAACCTGAAGGGGCTGGTTGTCGATGTAACCCGCAAGGTCGGCCAGCAAACGCTGGCGGTATTCCTCACCGGCCTTGTTGTTGCTCATGCACTGGGCATCATGCTGGACGTTATTGGCCGCGGTTTTCTGGCAACCGCGTTCATCAATTTGCTCGGTATTGCTGTTTTGATAGCTGCTGCATACGCAACCGCCTGGTTCAAGTCCGCACCCTGGCGCGCCAGGCCGCCCGTTCCCGCACCGGACGATGGCAGGTGAGCCTTACCTATTGTCTTGACTGTTAGCTTTACCTTTGCTGGTATGGTCTCACGCAATGTCGTGGGTAGGGTATGCAGTCGACATGGTGCAGGTGGGCGTGGGCCGGATTTTTGCGGCGGCCGGTGTATTGCCGCTTCTGGGGACGGTGGTGTGGGCGGGCGCATTCATGCAGCCGTCTGGCCGCGGACAGGTGATCATAACAGCCAGGTTTGAGGCTTCTGATACCTATCTGGATTCGCGCGGGCGCCGTCAGCCGGTACGTGATTACCGTAAGTTCGAGTTGCAAGCCTGGACGGAATACGGCTTGACCGGAAATGTGACGCTGATTGCCGCGCCAAGCGCCATGCGAATTGCAACCAGCGTCCAGGCCAACCCGGTGCGCCGCGCTGCCGAGGTCCGCGATACTTATGGAAAGGTCGAGGCTGGCGCCCGGTTCCGTGTGTGGAGCCTGGTTGGCGGCATAATGTCGTTGCAGGCGACCGCAGCGCTCAGTGCAAAAGTGGAACAGGCAAACCAGGCCGGCATCCGATACGATCGCAACGAAATCGACCTGCGTGTGCTCTATGGCCGCAATTTCAACTGGCGTTCCTGGCGCGGCTTTGTCGATATTCAAACCGCCTACCGGATGCGCGCCGGCGCGCTGGACGAATGGTGCTCGGATATCACCCTGGGAGTTCAGGCATCACAGCGCTGGATGCTGTTGGTGCAGAATTTCAATGTCGTTGCGCTGCCGGGCCGGACAATGGCTCGAAGGCGTAGTCACAAGCTGCAAATGTCGCTCGTGTATAGGTTCGCGCAGAACTGGTCGGCGCAGGCTGGCATGTTTACGACATTTGCCGCCCGCCGCGCCCGCCGCGACAAAGGGTATATCGCGGCGCTGTGGCGCACCTTTTGAGCTGCATGCCGCGCGCAACGCTCGCAGCGTTTTTCAAAAGCGGCCGCTGTAGCGCGCCGCTTCCGCGAGTGCTGCGCGCAAGGCGCCAGCCGTCAGTGGACCGGCGTGACGGGCTGTTGCTTCTTTCAAAGCAAAAGCTATCCGGGAATCGATAACCTCCGGTGCCGGAACTGGATCGTCGTCGGCCAGTGGTTCGAGAAGCTTTTCCAATACCTGCCGTTCGTTTTCCCGGGCGCCGGTCTGGACAGCGAGGGCAAGTATTTGCGGCGCGAAGGTTACAGATCCCGCCCGCAACAACCGGTAGACATTGACATACCGCTTGACCAGTCTTGGGCTGTCTCCGGCCAGGTCAGCCAGCGAGGCGAGCAATTCCGCTTCGCCAGGACGCATGGGCTCATCAAGCGCCGAACGGGAAGCGTCTATCGCCACTGGTTTGTCAGCGACCGTCTCGCCAAGCATGCTGCGTACGAATTTTCCGAACCCGACATTTGCATCGCCTCCAAGCCGAAATAGCACTTGCGCGATTCGTGCTATGCCTTCGTCAAACGACACTCCCCGGCCGTCATCGATTTTTGCGGCGGCGATGTGATGCGGATTTACGGCAACGATACTGGCGAACCCCGTAGTTGCCAGCACGGGCTTTACCTGTTGCAGCCAGGCGCTTGCCTTCTCCGATGGGAGCGCGTCGAGGTTGTCGATGGCGACAACGATACGTGCGGGCGCATTGCTTTCGTTGCTGGCCGACACGCCGGCCGCAATTGCGGAAAGAAAATTCCGCGCCCGTTGCGGCGGTCCGTCAGCGGAATCGCCGAATGGCGAGCGCGCCCGCGCGCTAGGTGTAGCCCGGGCCGCATCGGCACGCAATTGTGCATCTTCAAGCCGTTTGGATTGAATTTCGACCTCCGCGGCGATATCCGACACGCGCTGTCCCTGCGCCTGGATCAGGTTGTCGAGGTCTTGCCGGCGGGTGGCAATATCAGCGCCCAGAAGGCCCGCACCGCGCTTGATCGGCCCCAGGAACCTCAGCGCCCGGAAAATGTTGACGGCCAGCGCGCCGGCTGCGGCGATGAAGGCGGCATTTTTCGCTATGTCGAATTTTGCTCCATTGGCTTTGATCCAGTTTGCAACAGGCGTGAAGCTGTTGAAATTTTCCTGAACGGATGTGAGAAAATTGGTCAACCAGATCGGCAGCAGCTGGAATTGGCCAAGCAGCCAGCCGAGCCCGGCGAAAACTATCGCGAGGACGATCAATTTGAGCTGGCCATTGAACGCCCATAGCGAATGAAAGAACATGCGAACGCGCCGCATGACGCCGCCATTTTCGGCATAATCACGCACAAGATCCTTGTAGGTTGCAATCGGATCGGTGTTGGCAAAGCCAAATCCCGCCAACCGTCCTTCAATTGTGGACCTGTTCTTGCGCGCATAGGAATCGATTTGCGTGCCGGCGGCGTCATAAAGAACGTTCTCGGTTAGCCGCGCCCGCCGGCCCTGGATTTCTTCCAGCGCCTGCCGTTCGGCATCTTGCCGGCGGCGCAGATCGGTTACGCGTTCGCTTTCTTCGCGGACAATCTGCTGCGGATCACCTGACCGGTAGGCGGCCGATTCCGCCCATCTGGCATAGCCGGATGCATCGTCGCACAGGGCGTCGTAAAGGGCGTTGGCAACAGCGATCGCCGGGTCCTCATTGGCCGTCGCATCAACTTGGGCGGCGGCAAGCCGTTTGACGAACGGCGTTTGCTCCGCCTTTGAGGCAGCGGCGGCCAGCGCACGAACATCGCCCAGCAGGCCCGACAGGGCAAAGCTCTTTCCGGCCCCAGGTCCTCCGAAAAGGCCGATCGAAACCGGCGTTTGGGTCTCTGCATGCGCCACCAGCTCCGCCAGTTTCCGAATGGCTGGCGCAATTCCCAGGCCGTCTGGTGCGGCGCTGGTCTCGGAAGCGAAAACCGCGGTTTTGGGCTTCGGCGCAGGCGGATCAATTTCGACCGCGGGGGCATCGTCACCAGGTTCCGCCGGCAATTCAACCGGCGCTGGTTCGGTCGGTTTTCGCCATCGATCTAGAAGACTGGCCACGTGAAACTCCCGCTCGTCTAGTATCCAAATTTCCCGTCAAAATGCGGCATAGAAATGGTTCCCGGATGCGTCCCTGGAGCCCTGGACCGCCTCGCACATGAATTTGGCGAAATCCATGGCGTGCAAGAAAAATCCACACAACCGCGTGCGACGGAACGAGCTCCGCTCGCTATTAATGAATGTCCCCGCGCACCAGACGCCTAGCATGAATTTCGGTTGCCCGTCACATTTTCCGGTGAAAGTTGCGCGTTTTGACCGTTGCGGACCCGGTGCAATTGTGCGCGATATTCCCGGCGGGACGGTGGAATTTCACAAAATGATGCTGTATCCACCTGCGCAGGACGGCTCCAATCGGGGCGCATACTTCCTGCAGGCCAAAGGGCGGCTGATCCGGCGATACGCCGGTCCTGTCCGGCCTTGCACAGACCAGTTCCGGCTGCCGGGCCGTGTGTTCCGGTAGATGCGGCCATATCACGAGGATCAACGCCGATGGCGCGGCAATTTATCTACCACATGCAGGGACTCAACAAGGCCTATCCCGGCGGCAAGAAAGTCCTGAACGATATACATTTGTCCTTCTACCCGGATGCGAAAATCGGCGTACTTGGCGTCAACGGCGCGGGTAAATCGACGCTTTTGAAAATCATGGCCGGACTGGATACCGAATTCACCGGTGAAGCCTGGTCGGCGGAAGGATCGACCGTTGGTTATCTGCCGCAGGAGCCCCAACTTGACGAAAGCCTCGACGTGCGGGGCAATGTCATGCTCGGCGTCGCGGAAAAGCAGGCCATTCTCGATCGCTACAATGAGTTGGCGATGAACTATTCCGGCGAAACCGCAGACGAGATGACCCGGTTGCAGGACGAAATCGAGGCGCAAGGCCTTTGGGATCTCGATGCACAGGTTGAACAGGCGATGGATGCGCTCGGCTGCCCGCCCGACAACTGGGAAGTCAGCAAGCTTTCGGGTGGTGAACGCCGCCGCGTCGCCATGTGCAAACTGTTGCTCGAACAACCGGATTTGCTGCTGCTTGACGAACCGACCAACCATCTCGATGCGGAGACCGTGAACTGGCTGGAGGGCCATCTGCGTCAATATCCTGGCGCCATACTCATCGTCACCCATGACCGTTACTTCCTCGATAACGTGACGGGCTGGATTCTCGAACTCGATCGCGGCCGTGGTATTCCCTATGAAGGTAATTATTCGTCATGGCTGAAGCAGAAACAAAAGCGGCTTGAGCAGGAGGGCCGCGAAGAGGACGCGCGCCAGCGTGCGCTGGAAGCCGAAAGCGAGTGGATTGCATCCTCGCCGCGCGCACGCCAGGCCAAGAGCAAGGCGCGTATTCAGCGCTACGAAGAACTGGTCGCCAGGCAGAACGACAAGGCGCCCAGCACCGCGCAAATCATCATTCCCGTCGCCGAACGCCTTGGTAACAACGTCATCGACTTTGAGGGCATCAGCAAGGGGTTCGAAGACAAGCTGCTGATTGACGATCTCAGTTTCAAACTGCCGCCGGGCGGTATCGTTGGCGTTATCGGGCCGAACGGCGCCGGCAAGACGACCCTGTTTCGCATGATTACCGGTCAGGAAGAACCCGATGCCGGCGAAATTAAAATGGGCGAGACAGTCCAGCTCGGCTATGTCGACCAATCGCGCGATGCGCTCGACGGCAACAAGACGGTCTGGGAGGAGATTTCCGGCGGTAACGAGGTCATTTATCTGGGCAAGCGTGAAATGAATTCGCGCGGATATTGTTCGGCGTTCAATTTCAAGGGTCCCGACCAACAGAAAAAGGTCGGCGTGCTGTCCGGTGGTGAACGCAATCGCGTGCATCTGGCGAAGATGTTAAAAAGCGGAGCCAATGTTTTGCTGCTCGACGAACCGACCAACGATCTTGATGTCGACACATTGCGCGCCCTTGAAGATGCGCTTGCCGACTTCGCCGGTTGCGCTGTTATCATCAGCCATGATCGCTTCTTCCTGGATCGCATTGCTACGCACATGCTCGCCTTCGAGGGCGACAGTCACGTGGAATGGTTCGAAGGCAACTTCCAGGACTATGAGGAGGATAAGAAGCGCCGGCTCGGTATCGACAGCGTCATTCCAAAACGCCTGAAATACAAGAAATTCTCGCGATAGTGCGCGGGCGGGATGTTGGTTCCTGCAATTGCGTGGTGACGCCGGGATGTAAAAAAAGCCGCAACGAATTGCTTCGCTGCGGCTTTCCAACAGTCCCCTTGTTCAAGCTACTGACAAAGCGTCAATAAACAGCCCCGCCGGGCGAACCGTTTGACAATGCGGTTGAGCTGGATTCGTTGTTGCCTCGATCAGCGCACGCGTACTTTGTGCGTAACCGTGCGGTATTGCGCCGGAACGACATTGTAGCCGATGCTCGCTGGCCGGATTGTCACGGTGCGGTATCGCGTTGCGTAGCGGGCGGGCTTGTCTATCCAGCAACCGATCTTTCTGCCGTACTTGTCGTAGTAGATTGTCCAGATACGGCGGGCAGGTTTGATCATGACAGTCTCGGCGACCTGTCTGCGTATTGCCGGAACCCGGTAGGGAACGCGCTGGGCGGGACGGACCAGTACCTTGCGCGCAATTATCTTGTAGTGCACTGGCACGACGCGGTATTTGACGGTCTTGACGACAACGTGCTTGGTGTATGATCCGACGACCGTGGCGCGATGGTGATGATATCCGCCACGCACGTAGCGCTCACCGGCAAAAGCTGCGCTGCTTGCCGAGAACGCGGTCGCGGCGATGGCCGCCGCGGCAATGATTTTGTTCATAACTCACCCTTTCCTGTGCACCTGTGCGGCCGCTCCCGGGTTGGTCCCGTTATCATTTTATTCATCTTATTTTTCCCGCTATGATGTAATCTTCATTGCTTGTTAACGCTAACAGGGTGGAAGCCTTAACGTTAACGCAGGCGTTGCCGGCGGGCGTCGCGCAAACAGGAGAGCGGGATGAGTGATGAGACCTTGATTGAAAATCCCGTCTCGAAGGGCGTCATTGGGGTCTTGTCAGCCAGCGCCCAGCGTGCTGCGCTTACCGCATGTGCCGGGGCATTCGTAAACACGCCCGCGGGACGCGAATGCGGGTGCAGCATACGATTCCACTGGGCGACATCCGGCGCCGTGACCCAGCGGATCAAATCCGGCGAACAATACGATATTGTCGCCGCTTCGCTCGCAGCGCTTGAGGATTTGGCTTCTCAGTCGTTGGTAAGCTCATCCGCCCATAAAGTGGGAATTTCGCGCATCGCGCTTGGCATGCGCAAAGGCGAAAGTCCGCCGGATATCTCGACGCCCGAAAATTTCCGGCAGGCCTTGTTCCAGGCCCGGGCCTATTCGCGCGGCGATCCGGCAGGCGGCGGTACAGCGGGACAATTTCTTGCATCCATGCTCGCGCGGATCGGTGCGCTGGAAGAAACGCAAGCCAAATCCATTTTGCGTGTTGGCGGCTACAACGTCATGAAGGAAGTGGCCGAAGGCCGCGCCGATTTTGGACTGACCCAATCGACCGAAATTGTTGCAGTCGACGGTGTTGAGATTTCGGCCTGGTTGCCCGAAGACCTGCAAATGGAAACCGTTTACGCCATCGCGTCGGGAGCCGACGGCGCCTTCCCTGAGGCGCAATCGTTTCTGAATTTCGTTACCGGGCCCGCGGGCCGGCAAATCTACGGCGCCGCGGGTTTTGCGCATGCCTGACAGCCCGCGCCTGTAATCAATACCAGCCGGCCTGTAAGCCGGGTTCTGTATGGCCGTAATGCGAGCATCACAACGTGGCGGCCATTCATCTGGGGCAGCTGTCGCCAGTTGCCTCAAGCAACCAACCCGGGCAGCGATGCGAAGACGCATCCGGAATGTCGCCATTCCTGTGCCGCCCCTATTTGGTTTTGCTCCCGGTGGGGCTTGCCATGCCGCTGCCGTTACCGGCCGCGCGGTGCGCTCTTACCGCACCTTTTCACCCTTACCCCGCGGGCAAAGCCCGGTGAGGCGGTATGTTTTCTGTGGCGCTGTCCCTGGGGTCGCCCCCGCCGGATGTTATCCGGCACCGTGTCTCCGTGGAGCCCGGACTTTCCTCTGGCCGTCGGGCCAGCGGCCGCCCGGCCGGCTGGTGCAGGGACGCTAAATCATTGGCCGTGGCAGTGAAAGGAATTTTTCCACGGTCCAGGCGCGGGTTTATCGCCTCGTCATCAATTGTTTGGCCCTGGCGCAATATCGTAATGTCGCGTGCGCCATGCGTCCGGCGCCCGTGCCTGTCTGGTATCGTTTGATCGTGCCGCAGACATTTCGGCCCGAGGCGCGCCAGGCCCTGCCAAGATAACGCATGCCGTAGCGCAGGTTGATTTCCGGTTGCAGCAGGCGCCGCGCAGGCCCACGAAATCCCATCGACCGTGCCGTGCCAAGCCTGATCTGCATCAGCCCGTAATTGCCCTTGTGAACGATCCGCGCCCGATAACCGCTTTCAAGGAATATCACCGCATGGGCCAGCTTGACCGGCAGTCCGTTGGCGTGGGCGTGGCGCTCGATCATGCCCCGAAGCGGCTTTTGCATTCCCGCCGAAGCGGCGTGCGCCACGAATACCGGCATTAAAAGCAACACCGACGCCGTCGGCCAGCAAACACTCGATCTGGATCTGCTTTGGATCAACCTTCGCCTGCTCCGCAATATGAAATCGGCCAACGCCAGCCAGGCACAATAGCCGGAAACGGGGCGGCAACGCGGCATTGAAAGACGGCATTAACCTGCTCAGCGATTGCCATGCGCCCGCCACAGATTGTCCACACTGCCGCCGCCATAGCTGGCGAGTTTTAACCGGGATTGGGCGAAGCGCTGCCGTGGAGGGAAACAATAAACCTGTTGTTCGGGGCGCTGTTACACTGGAGCAAGTCTATGAAAAAAAATTATTTTCTTGCCGCCATAGGCGTTGGAGCGCTGGCGCTGGCCGGCTGCGCCGATACGCTGCAAAACAATGCCGCCGCCCGCGGCGGCCTGTTGGGTGCAGCAGCCGGGGCACTCGTCGGCGCGGCCATCGGTGGGGCTACCGGGGCCGTTGTCGGGGCGTCCACGGTTCGCAGCGAACGCTACCGCCCGCGCCGCCGATGCGTGCGTGTCGGATACGATTATGATGGCAACCGCATCTGCCGCCAGTATGTCTACGATTAGTCCAAGTATAGTATATTCAATAATACCGCTATGGATTGCCGGGCGCGCTTGCGTTTCAGCCATAGCTTGATACGCAAGTGGCATGGAAACGTTTCAACCCGACAGCGGGCTGGTTGCACAGGTCCGGCCGTCGCCGAATTGCAACGCGCGCCGTGGCGAAGGGCCGGGCGAGCCCCGCAAGCCGGACATGCTGGTGTTGCACTACACCGGAGTGAAACCGGACGACGCGCTCGCCTGGCGCACGCGTCCCGGCCAAAGCGCCCTGGCATGGCTGTGCAATCCGGAGTCGCAGGTTTCCAGCCATTATCTTGTTGAAGATAATGGAGATATCTTCCAACTGGTGCCCGAAAGCCAACGCGCCTGGCATGCCGGTATCAGTAGCTGGATGGGTGAAGCCGACCTGAACTCGGCATCGGTCGGCGTTGAAATCGTCAATATCGGGCACGATGGCGGGCTGCCGGATTTTCCATCCAGGCAGATAAACGCCGTAATTTCGCTTTGCAGAGATATCGCCAGCCGGTGGGAAATCGAGCCTTGGCGCATCCTCGGCCATTCCGATATAGCGCCCGGCCGGAAATTCGATCCGGGCGAAAAATTTCCCTGGGATCAATTGTATACAGCAGGCGTCGGCCATTGGCGCGACCCGCCGCCGCCGGATTTCCCCGGTGGCGTACTTCGGCCGGGGGAGAAAGGCCCGCGGGTTGCTGCATTGCGGCAACAACTCGCCGGATTCGGCTATGGGCTGGGCCCCGGCGATGAATACGATGCCGAAACGGAGCAGGTGGTGCTGGCATTTCAACGCCATTTCCGTCCGCAAAAATGCGACGGGATAGCCGATGCCTCAACCCGCGTGGCGCTGCAAAATCTGCTCGCAGGAATTCGCACTAACTCCTGATTCCGGCGCCTGCCGGCGGTTTTGTGCTTGCGAATCCGCGCGAATTTGCGCGAACGTGCAACTGAAATGGGCGCCGGATGGCGCGGCTGAAAGGATATTCCATGTCAACGATTCTTGTCACCGGAGCCAACCGGGGCATCGGCCTGGAGCTTGTACGTCAGGGTGCGGCTTCGGGTGCGATGGTTGTTGCAACCTGCCGCGATCCCGACAAAGCGCCAGCGTTGCAGGCACTGGCGGCCGGCGCGAACGGCAAGGTCCGTGTTGAGGCTTGCGATGTCGCTTCGGCGGCATCGGTCGCGGCGTTGAAGCAAACGCTCGGCAGTGAGCCTCTCGATGTGCTGATCAACAACGCGGGGATAATGGGGGCAGATCCGCAAACGGCGGCTGATATGAACTTCGATGTGCTGAGCCAGGTGCTGGAAGTCAATCTGCATGGCGCTTTGCGGGTGACGCAGGCGCTCCTGGACAATGTTGCCGCCACCGAAGGCAAGATTGCCGTGATTTCCTCGATGATGGCGCAATATCAATGGGGCAGCCCCGGCAAGACAGCCTATTGCGTTTCCAAGACAGCGGTCAGCCGCGCGTTCAATTTGCTGGCCAGCGAATTGCGCCCGAGTCGTATAACCGTGGCAATCCTGTCGCCCGGCTGGGTCAGCAGCGACATGGGTGGGGCCTCGGCGCCGGTTACGCCGGAGCGATGTGCGAAAGGCCTGTTGAAACAGATCGGCGGCTGGACGCTGAAGGACAGCGGCGCGTTCCGGGATTTCGAGGGACGGGCGTTGGAGTGGTGAGGCGGAGCCATATTGATATTCAAGTAGTCGGTCCTGGTTGGCCGACAAGATGGCACGCGCGGCTGCCGCCTTACTCCGTTACCAGCTCTTCGCCCAAAACGTCCCAGCCGAATTGCAGAAGCGGAAGGGCATCCTTCGCAAAAATCGTAACGGCTTTGAGCAAACCGGAGCCGTCCTGTAGCAGGTCGTTGCCATAAGGACGGCGCACGAGAAAATTCTTGAAGCGCACGGCGTGCGCCACCCGCTCGTGCACGTCCTTGAAGTCGCGCGGGTTGCGCAATAGCGCTTCGCGATCGGTCAATTCAAGACGCTTGTTTTTCAGCTTTTTCTCCAGCGCTGCAAAGCGCTGCGGCCGTGCGGCAATTGCCCTGCGAAACGCCAGCAATTGCGGTGGCTCGGGATGATAAAATCCGGCGGCAAAAAACCCTCCATCCGGTGAAATATGCGTATAGACGATACCGGGCGAGCCTTTGCCGCCGGTACGGGTCAGCACCGCACCGCCATTGGTCTTGTAGGGGCTCTTGTCCTTCGAAAATCGCACGTCACGATGCAGGCGGAATGTCGCCCGGCGGGGATCGCCGCGCAGTGACAGCTTGGCTTTCCGGCAAGCTTCCGATGCCGCGGCGACGTAGTTTTCCAGCGGCTGTTTGAAGGCGCTCAGATAGATATCCCGGTTGTCCTGAAACCATTCACGTGACTGGTGAAATCCCAATGCCTTGAGAAATTTCAGCGTCTGCGGCGGGAAGCCGTCGAAGGGTTCAACCGTGTCCTGCGCGCGTGGCTGCTTGCTCAAACCGACTATCCTTTTCAATGCGGCTCATCAAATACCTAATGGAAACAGAAGCGCCAGACGCGGGCAAGAACGAAAAGAAACCAATGCAAAACAAAACCCCGGGGAAACCGGGGCTTTGACAGTATAACTGGTTGTGCCTCAGGCGAAACTAGTGAAATTTTGCCTTCAGCTCTTCAATGCCCCGTGTCACGAGTTCCGCGCCGGCTTCGCCCTTGGTCTGGTTGCGCAAAACTGTCTCCGCGGCTGCGACGGCGGCATTGGCCGCCGCGGTCCGGACCTCATTGGTGGCCTGTTCCTCGGCGAGCGCGATCTTGTCCTCGGCCTGCTTGGTGCGGCGGGCAACAAATTCTTCCGTGCGCTTCGTTGCCTCGATAGCCATCGCCTCGGCTTCCTCCTTGGCGGCGGCGATAATCGCGGCGGCTTCCTTCTCCGCCTCCGTAGCCTTGTCCTTGTAGGACGCGAGCAGAGCCTCGGCTTCCTTGCGAAGCTTTTCAGCTTCGTCCAGCTCGCCAGCGATCTGTTTGCCGCGCTTGTCGAGCATTTCCGGTATCAGGTTGAATGCGCCATAATATCCGGCAACCAGAAAGAACAGCAGAAAGCCTACGGCGACATAAAAACTGGCATCCATCGGCTTGCTCCTAGTTCAGCTTCAGGGATGCGACCGCAGACGCCACGGAAGCACTGTCGGGTTCGCGGCCGGTGAGCTGCTTGACGATCTGCGAGGCTGCATCCTGGGCAATGGTGGAGACATTGGCCATCGCATCGTCCCGCGTCTTTGCGATTTGTGCAGAGGCGGTGGCGAGTTTGGCGTTCAGTTCGCTTTCCAGCGCCTGACGCTTGGCGTCGGTTTCGGCGCTCAGCTTGTTACGCGTTTCTTGCGCAACCTGCCGGGCTTCGTCCTTGGCCTTCGCCACCGATTCTTCATAGGCAGCGCCGGCTGCCTCGGCATCCTGTTGCGCCTTGGCTGCGGTCTCTAGGTCCGAGGCGATTTTCGCGGCCCGCCCTTCGATGACGCTTCCGAGTTTGGGCAGCGTGCGCGACAGTACGATGTAGAGCCCGCCGAAAAACAGGACGAACCAAAGAATTTGCGACGGGAAAGTATGGAATTCAAACGGCGGAAAAGACGCCTTTGCCCCATGATCCGCCGGCACTGTCGTGCCAGTTTTAGTCTCGGCCATTGCTCAGGTCCTGAGAGCGGTGGCGCGGTATTCGCGCAGGTCTGGAGCAACGTGCGAAAAACAGGTTCGAATCTTCGCGTGCAAAGTTGCTCTATTCCTTGGAACCGATCGGCATTGTCCGTTCAGTCATATCCGTCCGAACGCACGCTGATCTGGCGCCACCGCGTAACTACGGTCTTCGTGCGCTGACGCTGTTAGACAGCAAACAGCAGCAGGAAGGCGATCAGCAGGGCGAAAATGCCCAAAGCTTCGGTAACCGCGAAGCCGAAAATCAGGCGGCCGAACTGGCCATCGGCTGCGGAGGGGTTGCGAAGCGCGCCGGCCAGGAACTGGCCAAACAGATTGCCCACGCCAACGGCGGCAACGCCCGTGCCGATAGCTGCCAGACCTGCGCCTATCAATTTTGCTGCTGCGGGATCCATGTCGATTTTCCTTCTGTGAAGCGAGTTTTGTTGAAGTTGAACCCAGGGTGAAGTTGGTGTGCGCCGCGTCCTAATGGCCCGGATGCAGGGCATCGTTGATGTACATGCATGTCAGCATGGCGAAGACATAGGCCTGCAGGAAAGCGACCAGGAATTCTAGCGCCGTCAAGCCAATGATCATCAGCAGCGGCAGCGGCGCAAGAGCCGCCCAGCCGCCGGCCCCAAGCAGCATGACGACGAATCCGCCAAACACTTTCAGCGTGATGTGCCCGGCCAGCATATTGGCGAACAGACGCACCGAATGGCTGATCGGACGCGACAGGAAGGAGATGATTTCGATGACGACGACCACTGGCAATACCGCCATCGGAACGCCGGAGGGTACGAACAGTTTTAGAAAGCTGAGGCCGTTTTTCGCGAAACCGACGATCAAAACCGTCAGGAACACCGTCAGCGCCATCATTACCGTGATGATAATGTGACTGGTCACGGTGAACGAATAGGGGATCATTCCGAGCATGTTGGCGACGAGAATGAACATGAACAGCGTGAACACCAGGGTGAAGAACTTCATCCCCTGTTCGCCCGCCGCATCGCGCACCATGTTGGCGACGAATTCGTAGAGCGTTTCGCCCAGCGATTGCAGTCGTCCGGGAATGAGCGCGCCGCGGCTGGCGGAAACCATGACTAGCCCGCCGGTGATGACGGCCGTGAGAGCCATGAACAGCGCAGAATTTGTAAAAGCGAATTGCGTGCCGAACAGCTCGAAAGTTCCAAAATTCTGGATCTCGAACTGATGGATGGGGTCAATCGCCTTGCCGCCAGCAGCCACCTAAATCTCCGTCGTCTCTCAACCGGCCCGAACTGCGGACCTCTTGCCGCAATCCGTGCTGAAAATCAACCCGGCGGGATGGCCCCGCCACCTTGCTCAACAGCAAGCGCTTTAGCGCCTGCCCGCCACCCTACATTTTGCTCGCGGTGCGGATGACATTCCAGAACCCGCCTGCCGTTCCAAGCAGCAGGAACAGGATCAACATCCACGGCGAAGTCGAGAACAGCCAGTCCAGACCATAACCGATTGCCGCCCCCACCAACACGCCGCCGACCAGGTCGGACACAATGCGCATACCCAGGCCGATCGCCCTGGCCGCCCCGCTGCCGCCCAACCCGGATTTTCCGGTCCGGGACGAAGAGCGTTCCAGGTCGGCCTGTTTGCGCGCATCCAAAGAAGCGGACAACTTCTCCAGCCGCGCCTTCAGGGCCGCGTCTTCCTGCCGCCGGGCCGGATCATTCTGATCCGGCGATTCGTCGCTGCCGGAACTCCGGCCGTTGTCATCACTCATGCGCCGCCTGCCTGCAAATTCCCGCTTGCCTGGGGCCGTATATAAAGCGCCGCCGCGCGAGGCCAGTACATTCGTCCGGCTGGGCGCAAACCCGGCTGGGCGCAAACAACGCCATTCCGGCCCCGGCAGGGGTCAAACCAAACAAACACAACGTCAGGCTGAACAGCCTGCTGGCGGCGCCAGCAAGCGCGCGCACGTTATGATCGGGGCTCCGGGGTGTCAAGTCTTCCGCGCTGCCAAAAAACCATTAAAATAAACAATTTTCAATATCTTACGCGAGTGCGCCAATCTGTCTTGCGAAGCTGGCCGGGCAAATCGTTTGCACTGCACCAAACCGCGGCTTTACAGGCGATAATTCCCGCCGCATAGATTGTGTCAACGCGCAATCGGGCGGCTTGCTGCCGGATGCGCGAGAGAATTCGAGGGAGGCAGGCGAATGGCGCGAATCGATCGCTGCTACAACATCGCCGATCTGCGCGAGGCGGCCCGCAAACGGCTGCCGAGGGGCATTTTCGACTACATCGATCTCGGAACCGAAGATCTTGTCGCCCTGCGGGGCAATCGCGCCGGTTTCGATGCGGTCAAGCTGCTCAACAAGGTGCTGGTCGATATTTCCGACGTCCAGCTCGGCCATGAGATATTCGACAAGCCGATGGACATGCCAGTCATCATCGCGCCGACCGGCACGGCGGGCGTCGCCTGGTATCAGGGTGAATTCGAACTGGCCCAGGCCGCCGCCAGGGCCGGCCTGCCGTTCACATTGGCTACCGGCTCCAATACGCCGATGGAAAAGCTCGCCAACGAGGCGGGCGGGCGGCTGTGGATGCAGCTCTACATGTGGCGCGAAAAAGAATTGTCGGACGAGCTGGTCAAGCGCGCCGCGCGCAACGGCTTCGAGGCTTTGGTGTGGACGGTAGATATCGGCCACGGCGCCAACCGCGAGCACAATCTGCGCAACGGTTACGCGACCCCGTACGTGTTCAACACCAGGAGCGTCATCGACATGCTACTGCATCCGGCCTGGCTGGGTGGCGTCATGGGCCGCTACTGGATGACCGGCGGCATGCCGCGCCATGTCAATTACCCGCCGGGATACCAGACGAAGATCACCGGTAACGTCGCCGAGCAGAAAAAGACCCACGGCGTCGCCGCCAAGCGCGCCGACAAGGTCGGCTGGGACGACGTCAAGCGGTTGCGTGACATCTTCCCCGGCAAGGTGCTGTTGAAAGGCGTCATCCGCCCGGACGATGCGGCGCGCGCCGTGGAGGAGGGTGTCGACGGCATCGTTGTCTCCAACCACGGCGGCCGCAACATGGATTCAGCCCCGCCG
The DNA here is from genome assembly GCA_964615275.1 of uncultured Beijerinckia sp. GTDB lineage: Bacteria > Pseudomonadota > Alphaproteobacteria > Rhizobiales > Beijerinckiaceae > Terripilifer. The sequence continues at coordinate 27,217 of CAZTMN010000021.1, forward strand.
ACGATTTCCGTCCTGCCGGAAATCCGCAAGGCGACAGGCCCGGATGCGACGATCATCCTGGATTCCGGCGTGCGCAGGGGCTCCGATATAGTCAAGGCAATGGCGCTTGGGGCAAATGCGGTGCTGACCGGTCGCGCAACGCTCTACGGCACCGCAGCCGGCGGTCAGGCCGGCGCGTTGAAGGCAATCGAGTTTTTGAAAGACGAGATGAAACGGACGATGGCCTATATCGGCGTGCAGCGGGTGAGTGAGATTGATGAGGGAGTTGTGTGGCGGGGGTGAGCCAACTCCCAATTCCCTGGACAAACGCCTGAGGGGCGATGATCCCGGTTCCAGCGCTTTACGAGAAGCTGGTTAAAGTTGCTCCTGGATCCCGGCTCTCCGCTCCGGCCGGGAGTGTGGAGCGGGGTTGCAGCACGGGATTCCCCTTCTCCCCTCCGGGGAGAAGATGCCCCGCAGGGGCAGATGAGGGGAACGGCGTCGCGGAATCCTGAGGCGTTGAACAACAACATCGCCCTTGCCCCCTCATCCGATCGCGCGCAGGCGCGCGACCCCCTTCTCCCCGGAGGGGAGAAGGGGATGCGGTGCATGGCCGCAACTGCTACATCCCTTCCCAGCCGCATTGCGGCTATCCGCCGTCTCCGCAGCCCTTGCCCTGCAACCCTCTGCCAGTCAAAATCCCGGGCAACGCGCAACACCGGGGCCGCCATGTCCACCACCAGTTCCCTATCGAAGAATTTCCCCCTCAACGCCTGGTACGTCGTTGCCTGGAGCCAGGAGGTTGGTGCGCGCAAGCCGCTGGCTCGCACGCTCTGCAATATTCCACTGGCGCTGTGGCGCAAGCCGGACGGGTCGATTGCCGCCCTCGATGACGCCTGCTGGCACCGGCTCGCGCCGCTCTCGCTCGGTACGCTGGAGGACGGGCAGATCGTTTGCCCCTACCACGGGCTGAAGTTCGACAGCGCCGGCGCATGCACGCGCATGCCCTCGCAGGACACGATCGGCCCGAATGTGAAAGTGCGCGCCTATCCCACCCTCGAGCGCCATCGCTTCGTCTTCGTCTGGCCGGGCGATGCCGACAAGGCGGACCCGGCGCTTGCGCCCGACCTGCACTGGAACGATGATCCTGAGTGGGAAGGCGACGGCAAGACCATGTTCGCCAAGTGCGACTACCGCCTGTTCGTCGACAATTTGATGGACCTGACCCACGAGACTTTCGTCCATGCCACCAGCATCGGCCATCAATCGGTTGCCGAAACGCCGCTGGAAACGACCCATGAAGGTGACCGCGTGCGCGTCCAGCGCATCATGGAAAATGTCGATGCGCCGCCATTCTGGCGCGCCCAGCTCGGCAAGCCGGGCAATGTCGATCGCTGGCAGATTATCGATTTCGAAGCGCCTTGCACTATCGTGCTGGATGTTGGCGTTGCCCCCACCGGCACCGGCGCGATCCCCAAAGACGGCTCAAAGCCGGACCGCTCGCAAGGCGTCAATGGCCGGGTGCTCAACACGATCACGCCGGAGACGGACAATACCTGCATGTATTTCTGGTCGCTGGTGCGCAGTTACAAATTGCGCGACCAGAGCCTGACGAGCCTGCTGCGCGAGGCCAACGCCACGATCTTTGTGGAAGACCAAATCGTCCTCGAAGCGCAGCAGAAGATGATCGAGGCGCGGCCTGATCTTGCGCTGCGCACGCTGAATATCGATGCCGGTTCGATGCGCGCGCGGCGCATTATTGACCGGATGATCGAAGCCGAAGCCTAGGCCGGGTTCAAGACAATTCGATATTGAACACCGTCGCCGCATTGCTCCAGCAAACCGCTTCGCGGGTGCTCTCTGAAATAGGCGCATTGTCCAGGAATTCGCTGGCGGCTTCCGGTTCCTCGAACGGATAATCGGCCGCGTACATCACCGAGCCTTCGCCCAGCGCATCCAGCGCGCATTGCAGCGGCGGCAGATCGCACATGCCCGATATCGTGACCTTCAGATTGCGCCGGGCATAAAACGATGGTGGTTCCTTGCGTTTTGTCGGCGAAGCGTTGAAGGCCGCGCGGGAGTCAAAACGCCAAAGCTGGTAGGGGATCGTCTCACCCATATGGCCGAGAACCAGCGTCGCGCCGGGATGGCGCTCGAACGTGCCGTTGAAAATCATCCGCAAGGCGTGCGTGCCAGTCTCGACAGTCCATTCCCAGGCCGGGCGGCGCAATTGCAATTGCCCTTCCAGCGCGTGGTAGGTCCGGAACGGATCGGCCGGATGCAGGTAGATCGGGGCGTCAAGGTCGGCTGCCCGCTCCCAGAACGGCGTATACATGTCTTCGTCGAGATAATGGCCCTGCGTCTGGCCGTTGATCAGCGCGCCGCAAAATCCCAGTTCCCTGACGCAGCGCTCCAGTTCGTCCGCCGCGCCGTTCGGGTCCTGCATCGCCAGATGCGCAAAGCCGCGATAGCGGTCGGGATGTTCGCCCATGCGCTTGGCAAGATAATCGTTGGATTCGGCCGCCCTGCGCGTCGCCACCGCCGTATCCGGTTCACTTTGGACACCCGGCCCGGCAAGCGACAGGACAGCGATGCCGATGCCGGTCTTGTCCATAGACGCCAAACGCTCGTCGCCGAAATCCAACAGCCGCCGCTTCAGGTTCTCGATCGCTTTTTCGGGCAGACCGGCAACGCTTGGCGCCCAGTAGTCGAGATAGTCCGGCGGAAGATAATGCTCTTCCAGTGCGACCTTGCGTGGCGAGTCAGGCATCGGTTTCCCTTTGATTTATATTTATAATTCAAGGTGTGCCGCAGCGCGACCCTCCAGGCAAGCCCTTGCCGCCCGCACAGTGGGACACCTCCGTTCCTGACCGGCTTGATCCGCGGACTTTTGTCGTCAATGATGCCGCGAGCCAATATGAAAACCTGTGCCGGACCTGCGATGAAAGCTGCCCTGTTCTCCACCTGCAAATACCACGGGCCGTCTGTGCCCGGTGGCTGGCCCGTGACTGGCCGCGTTTATTCGCAGGAAGCGGCGTATGAAAGTTTCCAGTCCTCGCTCGAACAATTCCGGCTTGCCGATGAGCTGGGTTTTGACTGGGTATCCACCGCCGAGCACCATTTCGCGCCGTTTTCGCTGACTCCCAACCCCATGCTGATGGCCGCCGCGATTTCCCAGGTGGTCAAGCGCGCCAAGATTGCCCTGCTCGGGTCCGACATTCCAATCCTCAATCCTGTTCGCGTCGCCGAGGAGTTCGCGATGCTGGACATGATGACCAACGGCAGGATCGTTGCCGGCATGTTTCGCGGTACACCCAACGAATATGTCACCTACAACATCAATCCCTCCGAAAGCCGCGGACGCTTCGAGGAGGCGATGGCGCTGATCAGGAAATGCTGGACGGAGACGGAACCGTTCGGATGGCAGGGCCGCTATTATCAGTACCGCACGATTTCGATCTGGCCGCGTGTTGTGCAAAAACCACATCCGAGAATTTACATGTCAGGCTCCAGCCCCGAATCCGGCGAATTCGCGGCCCGGAACCGTATTTCCCTCGGCTTTGCCGTTACCAACGTGCCGCTGGCAAAAAAAGCCGCCGATCATTACCGCGAGCACGCGCGCATCAACGGCTGGACCCCCGAACCGGACGATATCATCTACCGGGTTGGCATTCATGTTGGCGAAAGCGATGACCAGGCGCTGCATGATTACGAGGAGGCTCAGAAGGCGGCGCCGGGGATGCGACTGTCGATGGCCAATCGCTCGATGGAATCGGCGATCGCGGCCACCGGCTATTACGGCCGCGATATAGACGGCCAGCGCAACCGGTTGATGCCCCGCTCGCTGCAAGAGCGTATCGACGCTGGACAGATCCTGCTTGGATCGCCCGACACGATTGTCAAACAGCTCGAATACATAAAGCGTGAGCTGGATTGCGGCGTCGTCGATCTGACGGTGGCGCACCAGATGGGAGACAAGACGCTTCGTTCGATCGAACTGATGGGCGAAAAGGTCCTGCCGCGTATAGCGAATTGGTGAGTGGTGAAAGCAGCAAGCGATGAACGACGTACTGGACAAGAATACGGCCGCTGCCCCGATTGAATTCAGGTCCCGCATGATCGATGCAGCTGGGGCCAAAGTTGCTGTCGCGGAAGCCGGGGAAGGCGAGGTGCTGGTGTATCTGGCGTCGGCTGAAGATGCTCTCGCAAGCCTGCTTGCCAGGCACAATCGCGTCGTCGCTGTTGCACCGGACGAAAGGCTTGCAAATTCTGCTCCTTCGGCGAAGGCGCGCCGGATCGCAGACATCGCCGCAGCACTGGGTGTAGATCAATACTGCCTGCTGGCCGAGGGGGCCGATGCCCTGGCGGCGCTGTCACTCGCCGCAGAAAAGGATACCGTCCTGCAGCGCATGGTGCTTGTTTCGCCGCAAGCCTTCGGGCCGGGCGACGTACTCGACGATCCGGCGCTGGCTGAGCTATTGCCGGACGTCGAGTGCGACAGCCTGCTGCTGTTCGGAACCGATGGCGGCGGCGCAAGTTCTCAAACCGCCGCCGTACACCGCGAGAAAATTCCCAAAAGCCATTTGATGTACGTCTTCGACGCAAAAGACCCAGCACGCAGCCGCCCGGAGGCGGCGGCTAGCGTTATCGGTGATTTTCTGCGGCGCGGCGATGGCTTTCTCGTCAGCGACGAGGACGGGCGCCTGTACCCGTAGTTTCCACCGGCGCCTACTTGCGGGCGGGTTGTCCAGCGGCGGTTTGCGCCGCGGCCGCTGCGGCCATTTGCTGTTTCATGCTTACGAACGCGCTGCCCCAGCAATGGCTCATGGATTCGCCCACTGACGCCGCCCGTTCGCCGAGCGGATCGGGCAGGTATTCGCGCGCCGCCGGTCCCCACAATTGCGCCCAGCGATCGAAATGCTCCTGGCCCATGTCGAGTTTCAGGTGCGGAGGAAACGGAGCCGATTTGTACCGTTCGGTTCCAAGCAGCGCTGCCGACCAGAAGTCACACATTGTGGCCAGGTGCGCGTCCCAATCCGTGATTACGCCATTGAAAATCGGCCCAAGCAGATCGTCTTCACGCGCTTTGACATAGAACTCTTCAACGCAGCGGCGAATGGCGTCTTCGCTGGCCGGGTCGATTGTCGTGGCATCGCTCATTTTTGTCTCCTCCTTCGGATTGCTACGCAATTTGGCAGCCCGGCGAATTGATCCAGGGCAAGATCATCGGCGAAACAAGGTTTTGCGGCAGACAGGGCCGAACGGCCGGCGGCTTGGCGAGCGCCGGTGAACAGTCTAATCTTCCTGCTGCGGGTCCGAGCGAAGCGACTACCGGTTCGCGCGGCGCAGATGCATGAATTCAGAATTCTGTGGCGTTTCACGGTTTCCGTGAAACGATGACCTGCTGCAGGCCGGACATATTTCAAACCCGTAACAAGGGAGCAATTCTATGCGTATAATTCCAGCTGCACTGGCCCTGGCGATGGTCTACATGCTCGCGCCGGCGCCGACCGGGTTTGGTTCGGGCGAGGCGTTCGCACAAGCGACCTGTCGCAACAAGTGCAATGACAAGGAACAGGCCTGTCTGAAACGCACCAACAACAAGGGCCAGTGCGGCCGCAAGGCAAAGACCTGCCATTCGAAGTGCAGGTAGGCTCTGGTTCAAATAGAGCGACGCAAGGAACAGCCTTGAAAATTGAACGGCCCCGGCTGCACATGCGGCCGGGGCTCTTTTAATTGTGATTCGAGCAACGTACCGGTTCGCGTTATTCCGCGGCGATCAGTGTCTCGGCGTCCCGCAAGTCGACGCTGACCAATTGGCTGACGCCGCGTTCGGCCATGGTGACGCCGAAGAGCCGGTCCATCCGCGCCATCGTAATCGGATTGTGGGTGATGGTGACAAACCGCGTATCGGTTTTTCCCGCCATCTGGTCGAGCAGGTCGCACAACCGCTCGACATTGGCGTCGTCAAGCGGTGCATCCACCTCGTCGAGGACGCAGATCGGTGACGGATTGGTCAGGAATACTGCGAAAATGAGCGAAAGTGCGGTCAGTGCCTGTTCGCCGCCGGACAACAAGGTCATGGTGGACAGTTTCTTGCCGGGCGGCCGGGCAAAGATTTCCAGGCCCGCTTCAAGCGGATCGTCCGACTCAACCAACTGCAATTCAGCCTCGCCGCCGCCGAACAGGGTTGTGAACAATTCCTTGAAATGCTCGTTGACGACACCGAATGCCGCCAGCAGCCGTTCCCGTCCCTCGCGGTTCAGACTGCCGATAGCGATCCGCAACTTGCGAATGGCTTCGACGAGGTCTTCTCTTTCGCGATTGATTTCTAGGCGCTTGGCGTCGATTTCCTCCAATTCTTCGTCGGCGCGAAGGTTGACCGCACCCAGCCGGTCGCGATCGGCTTTCATCGAATTGAGCGTATCCTCGACTTCGGTGGCATCCGGCAAATCGTCAGCCGGGGATATGCCTGCCATTTCGGCGACTTGGCCGGGCTCGCATTCCAGATCGTTGGTGATCGCACGCACGACCGCCTCGCGGCGCTGGCGCAAACCTTCAACCTTTGCCTCGGTGCGGGCACGTTCTTCGCGCGTCTCGGCCATGGCTTCCATTGCCTGGCGGGCCGCGGCGTCGGCTTCCTGCAACTGGTTCTCGCCCGCCGCACGATCGTCCGATACCCTTTGGCGCGCCTGGTCGGCGCTTTCGATTTCGTTCAGAAGCGCCCTGCGCTTTTGCAGGAACAGGTCCGGTGCGTTGGCAAGTTCCGCAATTTCTTTCGTGGTGACTTCAATCCGGTTCTCGAATTCCTGTATCTGGTGGTCGGCCCGATTGCGCCGTTCGTCCCAGGATTGCCTCTCCACGCCAATTGCTTCGCGCCGCTGCTGGCGCGCCTGGGCTTCGCGCAGCAATTGCTGGACGGCGTTGCGCGCTTCCACCGCGTCTGCGCGCGCTTGCGCGGTCGATCCCCGGGCCCGTTCCAGCTTTGTGGTCAATTGCTGGCTTGGCGCCAGGGCGGTCAGCGCCTCATCGGCCTCGGCTTTCTTTGTTTCAGCTTCGTCAGCCGATTGCGCCAGCCGGTTGGCCGCTTCTTCGAGGGCGGAAATACGCGAAGCGACCAGGGAACGCTTGCGCTCCGCCGCAGCCAGCGCTTCATGGGCCTCGTTGAGCAGTCGCGCGGCATTGCGGGCTTCGTTGCGGGTTCGCACCTCCGTTTCCGCCGCCGCACGGGCCCGCGATTGCACCGCGGTGAGTGCTTCTTTCAGTGTAACAGACTGCGCCCGCGCTTCTTCGGCCTCAAGGGTCAATTCACCCAGGCGGTTCTTCTCGGCCAACCGCCGGGCAGCCGGAGTTGGCGCCTCGGCGGCAGCAACAAATCCATCCCAGCGCCAAAGATCGCCTTCGCGTGAGACCAGCCGCTGGCCCGGTTTCAACAGCCGCTGCAATTGCGCCCCGTCGCTGCGCAGGACTATGCCGATGTTCTTCAATCGCCGCGCCATCGCCGGTGGAGCCTTGACGACGCTGGCCAGGCTGGTGACGCCGGGCGGCAGCGCCGGGTCGTCCGCACCGTCCCCGCCGCCGCCCCAATGCACCGGGGCGGAGGTGTTCGTCGATGCCTCCAGGTCGTCGCCGATTGCCGCACCGATTGCCGCTTCATAACCTTTCTCGACTTCCAGCTCTTCGACGACCGGCGGCCACAGATCGCTTTCTGCGACGGCCAGGAGTTTCGACAATGTCCGAACCTCGGTTTCAAGCCGTTGCGCGCGCCGTTCCGCCTCCGCATGGGGAGCCGTAGCGGTTGTCTCGGCTGAACGCGCCGCTGCCAGCGCCTCTTCGGCCGCGCTCGTGGCCATGTCGGCTTGTTCGATGCGGGCTTCGGCGACTTCCAGCGCAGCCGTGAGCGCTTCAATATTACCGGCGCCAGCGGCAGTCTCGTTCAACTGCGCCATTTCATCGCGCACGGCTTGCAATTCGCGCCGGAAACGCTCGAGCCGCGCGGCCTCGTTGTTGGCGCTTTGCTCAAGCGCATTTCGACGGGCGTTCATGTCGGAGAGCGCTGCCTGGGCTTCGGCAAGGGCGGTCTCGCACTCTGCCAGCCGGCCATCGGCGTCGGCTTGATGTTCCTTGGCTTCGTATTCGGCCTCGGCGGCGTTTTCGCCAGCCTTGGACAGTTCCGTCTCTTCGGCGGCCAGCTTTTCGAGAACGGCGGCCGCATCCTCGATCAGCGCCTTTTCACGCGCCAGATCTTTCTCCAGCTGCAGCTTGCGCCTTTCCAGTTCGGCCAGCCGTTGCTTGGCGCGTTCCTCTTCCTGGTCAAGTTGATCGCGGGCCAGCGTCAGCCTCTGCAGCGCGGCGCTCGCGGTAGCTTCGGCGTCGCGCAACGCCGGCAGCGCCTGGGCGGCCAACGCTTGCAGCCGTGCCGCCTCTGCCTGCTGCCGGGTGCGTTCAGCAAGGTCGCGAACATCCGCCTCCAGCTTGCTTTCGGCCTCGGTAATTTCGCGCGTCACGCTGCGATGGGAGATAAAATAGAGCAGCGCCTCCTGACGGCGGATGTCGGCCGCGAGCGACTTGTACCGGGTCGCCTGCCGGGCCTGCCGATGCAGGCTTTCGACCTGCGAGTCAAGTTGCTTGGTAACGTCTTCGAGCCGGGTGAGGTTGTCTTCCGCCCCCTTGAGCCGCAATTCCGCCTCGTGCCGGCGCGAATGCAGGCCGGCGACGCCGGCGGCCTCCTCCAGAATACGCCGCCGCTGCTGCGGCTTGGCGGAAATGACCTCGCTGATCTGCCCCTGGCGGACGAGTGCGGGAGACCGTGCGCCTGTGGATGCATCGGCAAACAGCAGTTGCACGTCCTTCGCGCGCACTTCCTTGCCGTTAATCCGGTATGTCGAACCATCGTCACGCGCAATCTGGCGGGACACTTCAAGCATTTCGGCATCGTTGAATTGCGCCGGCGCCGAACGGTCGGAATTGTCGAGTTGCAGGGCGACTTCGGCAATGTTGCGCGAGGCACGCTTGCCGGAACCGGAAAATATGACATCGGACATGCCGGACGCGCGCATGGATTTGTAGGAGTTTTCACCCATTACCCAGCGCAACGCCTCGACCAGGTTGGACTTGCCGCAGCCGTTCGGCCCGACAACGCCGGTCAGTCCCGGTTCGATGAAAAAATCGGTCGATTCGCAAAAGCTCTTGAAGCCGACGAGCCTCAACCGGTTGAATTTCATACCCTACGCTCCAAGCGCGCGGCGCGAGATGACAGACACCCGGAACCGCACTGTCCCACAAAAGGCCGGACCAGCACGTGCGTACATGGGGACATTGATACGCACCGATGCTGATCGCTTCCAAAACATGAAGCACACGTGTTTGCGAAGATCCGCAATGGCTTTCGCAAACGTCCCGCACGCGTAAACGCCCCACACGACAAGCCAGCGAGTACTCGCCGGGTCAACCGCGCTTCACAATCCCCTACCGCACGCCGGAATTGTCACTATTCGCCGCGCCCGCTGTAGCTGCGGGCAGTATAGAACGATTCGTTGTTCCGGCCCTGCGCGAACTACTTAGCAACCGAATGGTTGCCGGGCGCAAGGGTGCCCATGGAAAATCCTGTGTGCAACATGTGTCAACCGGCATTTTGCCGGAATACAAGGAGTTATTGCGTAACCGGGACTGGTCCCGCCGTCGTGCACACCGCCGCGGAACTATTTCTTTGATGCAACGATCGGATCAATGATCTTGGCGAACGCCTCGATCGTCTGGTCGCCCACAAGCCGCGTGCCGTTGACGAAAAACGTTGGCGTCGATGTCACTTTGAACGTCTGTTCGCCGGCATTCCGGATGGCTGTGATCTTTTCGTAGAGCGTCCGGTCCTTGAGACATTTCTCGAAATTTTCCTGGGACACACCCGCTTGCCGGGTAACGTTGATCAGTGCCTCCAGCGGCTTTTTGCTGAATGCCCAGGTGCGCTGGGTCGCGAACAGGTGGTCGATCATGGCCGAGCGTTTCGCCGGACCTTCGCAGCGCGCCAGCATGAAAGCGGCCATCGCCAGCGGGTCGAACGGAAATTCACGCACCGTCATGCGGACCTTGCCGGTGTCGATATAGTCCGTTTTCAGCTTCTTGAAGGTGCCGGCGTGAAACGATGCGCAATGTCCGCAGGTCATCGACGCATATTCGACAATCGTCACGGGAGCTTTTTCGCTGCCGAGCCAGATGTCAGGCAGATCGTTCTTGGCAAGCAACTTGTCCAAGGAATAGTGCTGCGCGTGTGCAGGTCCCGGGGCCAGCAGAGTTACCGGCAGGGCAAAGGCGCCGGCCGCCAGCGCGGCTCCGCCGCCAGCCAGAATTGAGCGGCGTGTGGCCTGTGTTCCCCGATGCATTCATGTCTCCCGGTTAGCGCTCCCCGGTCGCTTTTGGCAACGCGGGAGCAAGCGCGATATGCGCCTGTCTTTGTTTCACCCCGGAATGTGGCAGCAACAAGAATCCGTTTCAAGCGATTACCGCTGTTGCTCATCACATTTGCGCGTTTTGCCCCTGCCGGTCGCCCGGAGTTGCTCACCGCTGGCCCCAAGCGGTTACTTCGCGGCAGTGCTGCTGGACAACACGCGCGCACCGAGCCGGTTGAGCGCCGCGCGCAGTTTGCCTTCGGCGATGCCATCGGTGACACGGGCGGCTGCCCGCATCGCATGTTCGGGCGGTTGCGGGGCCTTGCCGCAGCCAACCGTGCGCCTGCGGACCGGCCCTTGCCGGATCACGATCCGTCCCACGCAGCGCCAGCCGAGCCTTGTGTTGATCCGCTGTATCAGCAATTGGGAAAGGTGCTGCACCTCGATAGCGAAGGCGCCCTCGACACGCAGGATGAGGCTCGCCGGTTCCGGCCCGGATTCGGCGGCGTTTTTGGGCTGGACCGGCCAGCGCAGCCGCTCCGGCTCGCTGACCTGCGCCAGCCGCTCCCCTGCGATGTCGGGCCAGTGCAGGATGATGTCCGTCTGGCCGAATCCCAGCCGCGCCGCCGCCGGGCTCAGCGCCTTGGGCGCCAGCTCGCCCAGCGCACGCGGACCTTTGCGGAATGGTTTGGCACGTTGCATGGAGACGATTGGCCAAATGACAAGCGGGAGATTATTGCTCGGCGGCGGTGCGCGTGTTGCTGCGGCGCTTGAGGATGTCGACCAGCATATCGGTGTCCATTACATCGCCAAAAGTGAGATAGATCGAACGCAAGGTTGCGTTGTGCTCCTCGTCGTTTTCGGCTGCGTTGCCGTCCGAGACCATGACTACCTTGTAGTTCAGCATCTGGGCGTCGCGCGCAGTCGATTCGCAGCACACGTTCGTCACTGTGCCCGTGATAAGGACCGTGTCGATATCCAGTTCCCGCAACACACCGTCAAGGTCCGACGAGCCCTGGATGAAGGCGCTGAACCTGTGCTTTTCAATGTAAAGATCCTCCGGGCGGGCGTCCATTTCCGGCCACAGGGCGTAGCCTTCGCTGCCGCGCTCCATTGCGGCATACCGCATTTCGGCGCGCTCGGGCCGGACGATCTTGTGGCCGTTCGACCAGGTTATCTTGTCGGCGTCCGTACACACGGTCTGGATCCACACGACCACGCCGCCCGTGTCGCGTACCGCCTGCGCCAAGCGGTTGATTGCCGGAACAATCTTCGGCGCCATGTCGCAGGGTGCGTGGGCAACCGGCACCGGCATGAAGGCATTCTGCATGTCGACCACCACGAGCGCGGTCTTTGACGGGATCAGGTCGTCGTGGATATGCTCCTTGCCGCGCCGCTTGATTACCCGTTCTTTGACTTCCTCTGGAATATGAACATTGTGCATTGGTTGACCCCTTTTATCCGTACTTCGGCGCGATACGCCTTGAATCCCGGCCCGCATGCTAAACCGACGAGCAATTCCGGAAAAGCAAAAACCCGCTGCCGCGGTGTCCGGGCGTCGAAATTCTGCCGCTGGTGCGGCCCGCAGCCTGCTAGCCTGGTATGATCGGAGCCGGCGCGAATTGCCGTGGCGCGCGCCGCCGGGCGTGGTCCCGGACCCCTACAAGGTCTGGCTTTCCGAAATCATGCTGCAGCAAACCACGGTCCAGGCGGTGAAAGGCTACTATGAAAAGTTTTTGCGCCTTTGGCCGGATTTTGCCGCGCTGGCGGGGGCGCCAATCGATGAGGTCATGAAAGCCTGGGCTGGTCTGGGCTATTACAGCCGGGCGCGCAACTTGCACGCCTGCGCGAAGATTGTCGTCGATGAGCATGGCGGCAAATTGCCCGTCGACGTAGGTTCGCTGCGTTCGCTGCCGGGCATCGGGGCCTATACATCGGCGGCTATAGCCGCAATTGCCTTCGGCAAGCGCGCGGTCGTGGTCGACGCCAATGTAGAGCGCGTTGTGGCCCGCCTGTTCGAAATACGTGAACCGCTGCCAGGCGCCAAGACCGTGATACGGCAAAAGGCGGAATTGCTGACCCCGGGCAGGAGGGCAGGGGATTTTGCCCAGGCGATGATGGACCTCGGGGCGGGGGTTTGCACGGTCAAAAAGCCGGCCTGCCTTCTTTGCCCCTTGCATGATTTTTGCGCCGCAGGGGCTGCGGGGACGGCGGAGTCATTTCCGGTCAAGCCGCCCAAGGCGGCCAAACCGCTGCGCCGCGGCGCGGTTTTTTTTCTGAGGCGGGCCGATGGCAAGGTACTTATGCGCACCCGCCTGCCAAAAGGCCTGCTCGGCGGCATGGCGGAGTTTCCAGGCACCGACTGGAGCGCTAACTTCAAATCGCGGCAGGCACTCAGCCATGCACCGGTCGAGGCGAACTGGAAAAAGCTGCCAGGCGTGGTGAAGCATGTATTCACCCATTTTGCGCTTGAACTAAGCGTTTATTCCGGTAGCGCCCCGCGCGGTTTGCGTGCGCCGAAGGGCATGCGCTGGGTGGTCAATTCCCGGATCGCCGAAGAAGCCTTGCCGACGCTGATGCGCAAGGTGGCAGCGCTTGTTGAGGGCAAGGCACCTTACAAGCGTTCGTAGGGGCAGACCGCAACTTTTGCTGGTTCATTCCGCCGCTTCGCGCATCTGCTCGCGAACGCTCGTGCGAAAATCGTCAATGCTTACAAGTTTGCCGCGTTTCTCGACGTGCCAGAAGGTCCAGCCGTTGCAGGCCGGTGCGCCCTGAACCAGGGCGCCGACCTTGTGGATCGATCCGACCACGGCGCCCTGTGCGACGGCCCCGTCGGCCCGCACGACCGCCTTGAAGCGTTTCTTCGCATCGACCAGGACTGCGCCCGGTTCGATCATGCCGGCTTCCACGATTGATGCGAAGGCGACCCGCGGTTCGCTGCGTTTGGCCGGCGCCTCCGCGATCGCATCGGCTGGCAGCGGTTTCACCCCGGCGATACGTTTGCGCGCCGCCTCGATGTAGGATTTGTCGCGCTCCGCGCCAATGAAATTGCGGCCCAGTTGTTTTGCCACCGCCGCCGTCGTTCCAGAACCCAGAAACGGATCGAAGACAAGATCGCCGGGTTTGGAGGCCGCCAGGATGATTCGCGCTAGCAGGGCCTCCGGCTTTTGCGTCGGGTGCACTTTGCGTCCGGCAGCATCTTTAAGGCGCTCGCCGCCATTGCAGATCGGCAGGAACCAGTCCGAGCGAACCTGGCAATCCTCGTTGCCGGCTTTCAGTGTTTCGTAGTTGAACGTGTAATTCTTGGCCTCCGCGCTGCCGGTCGCCCAGATCATCGTCTCATGGGCGTTCGTGAAACGGCGGCCGCGAAAGTTCGGCATCGGGTTGGCCTTGCGCCAGACGATGTCGTTCAGGATCCAGAAGCCGAGGTCCTGCATTATCGTGCCGACACGGAATATGTTGTGATAGGAGCCGATGACAAAGATCGTTCCGCTGGGCTTCAAAATCCGTCTGGCTGCGCCCAGCCAGGATTTCGAGAAACTGTCGTATTCGGCAAAGCTGGAGAACTTGTCCCAGTCGTCGTCAACGGCGTCGACAACGCTCTGGTCGGGCCGCGACAGCGTGTTTTCGAGCTGCAGATTATAGGGCGGATCGGCGAAGATGAGGTCGACGGATCTGTCCGGTAACTGGTCCATGATCTGGACGCAGTCACCGGGCAAAACCTCGTTTACAGGTAGAGAATCCGGTTCGGCCGCGGGCCACGCCTTCGAAATCCCAGTACGCGAGACCTGAAGCAGGGATTTCCGGTTGGCGTTACCGGATGAAACCTTACGCATAGACACTTACTCGTTACGCAACTAACAGGCGCACTATTGCCGATTGCGGTAAAAACGAAGTTTATGGGTGTCCCGCGGCACTGTCTCTTTTCTGAACGCAAAACTTAAAATTTTCCGGAATTTATAAAGACTTCCCGATTGCGGCATGAATCCGTTAAGGGCCGGTTACCGGTGTGGGGAGTGCGTGCGCTTCAAAACTGTCATTTTTGACTGGCGCACTGTGCAGCGGGGCGGCGAACTACGCGGGTTTCAACAGCCGAAAACTGCGCCGGTGCCACGGACTGGGACCAAGCCGCTTGATCGCTTCGCGATGGGCGGCAGTGGGATACCCGGCGTGGCGCTCGAATCCGTATCCCGGGCAATCCGCCGCCAATCGGTCCATCAGCCGGTCCCGGGTAACCTTGGCAACGATCGACGCCGCCGCGATGGAAACTGATTTGGCGTCTCCCTTGATGATCGCTTGCGCCGGACACGGGATTCCCGGCGGTTTGTCGCGGCCATCGATGAGCGCCCCGTCCGGGCGCAGCGCCAAGCCTGCGAGGGCGCGGCGCATGGCGGCAAACGTTGCCTGGCGGATGTTGATTGCGTCGATTTCCTGCGCCGGGCTTGACCCGATGGCAACTGCAAGCGCCTGCGCCATGATGGCGTCGAAAAGCTGTTCCCGGCGTGCAGGTGAAAGCGTCTTTGAATCGGCCAACCCCGGCGGTATTGCGTCCTTCGCGAATACGACGGCCGCAGCGGTAACCGGTCCCGCCAGCGGACCCCGTCCGGCCTCGTCGACACCGGCAATTACCGGACCGGTGATTTTGGCAAAAGCCGTTTCGAGATTGAAAGTGGCCGTTGGCAGTGATTCGGACATCTCTCAATTCCAATGCGTTTGCGCCCGGTTCGGATGATTGTCACCGGCGCGATGGTCGGTCTGTGTCAAGTCTTTTCCATATCGACGGGCGTGTATATACTCGGCGCCTGGAAATGCGGGCAATGGTTCATGTCCGGTTCCGATTGCGGTCTTACACGCTTGTTGCAGCGCAATGGCGCTACCGGCCGGTAAGTGGTCCTGAAGCGGCCATAATTCATTTCCATTGGATGAGCAGGCGATGTTCAAGGTGCAGGAGATGACGAATGAGTGACGCAGCGACAGCCAAGAAGGCGGATGACAAGCCGGGCGGACAACCGAAATCAGGGGCGGGATCGTCCGGCGCGGGAAAATTGCCGGGGGCTGCGGATTTTGATCTCGACAAGGGCCCGGTCAAGGCAGCCGATGGCAAGCCGTCTTCGGAAAAGTCTTCCGCGGATGCTGCGGCGCCTTCCGGTGGCGCGGCCGGCCCGAAACCCGCGGTCTCTACCGAGGAACATGAGCGCAATGAGGTTTTTGGCAGTCTTGTAACCGGTGATGACGATATTGTCGGCCTGGTTGCCTATTCGATCTACAAGCAGAACAAGCATGACTGGCTTGTGTCATTCAACAAGGCCAAGGGCCGTGAGCCCGACGAGACTGAAGCCGGTTCCTATATTCTCGGCGAGAGCACGGCGCGGCGGCTGGAGATTTACCGCCACCTGGCGCAAGCGACGCTCGAGGGCAAGGGACCGCAAGTTAGCGGTGGCCCGGCCAAGGAAAAATTCGTTCAGCACAGTCTGGCCAATGGTAACGCTGCTACCCAGGGGCACGGCGGCGGCCTGAAAGCGTTGTGGTGGATTATAGCCGCAATCGCGATTGCAGCCGCATTCTATCTCGGTGCGAAATACGGCCTGCCCGGCGTGCAGTCCTAGAGCATCGTGCGAAAAAGTGGTTGCCGGTTTTTCGCGGCTGACCGTGCCGGTTCCGGCAGATCAGATAGCGTCCGCAGCACGTGGTGTTGCGGGCGTTTTGTCTGCATCATTCCTACTCGGGCAATTCGACCGTTCCGTCTGCGGCCAGCGGAAAAAACGGGTTATATGCCAATTCCCACACGTGCCCGTCCGGATCGGCGAAAACGCCGTGATAGCCGCCCCAGGGAGTTTTCTGCGGCGCGACCAGTTCGTTGCCGCCAGCTGCAATCGCTTCGGCCAGGGCGCGCTGGACCGCTCTCTCGCTTGGATAGTTCTGCGCCAGCACAATGCGCGGCACAGGCGTGGGGGAATGAAGGTGTTGGTCCGGCGCCAGCGATACACCGCTGTCGGCTGCAAGCGCATCTTCCCCAAACACGGCAAGGACAATATTGTTCAACACGAAGAAACTTATGGAATCATTGCTTGCCCCCGAGGACCTGCGCCAACCGAGCAATTGGTAAAACTGGCTGGCGCGCGCGACATCTTTTACGCCCAACGTGATGATCGTTACGGCCGAATGCATGTGAACTCCTTACGCGGTTACGCTTGCCTTGGCAGCAGGGCCGGCCCGCCGATTGCGCAACAGATTGCCGAATGCCCTGGTGGCTTGTTTTAACGCTTCATCTTCACGTGAGCCGGTATCCACCGCACCCGAAACCGCTGTAACTCAAAACAGGCTCAATTGTTCTCCCGGTTGCACGGGCCGCTGGTACAGATCGGTGCGCAACTTCATCCGCTCACGTGAATAGCCAAGGCGCTGGGCGGCGATCTGAAACCGCCTGCCGATCATCCAGGCGTAAGGTCCCGAACCGGTCATTCGAACGCCAAAAGTGGAATCATAGTTTTTGCCGCCGCGTGAGCCGCGAACCAGCGACATCACGTGTTCGCAACGGTCCGGAAAATAGTCGTGCAGCCATCCCTTGAATATATCGGCTACTTCGAGTGGCAGGCGCAGCAGAATGTAACCCGCCTCGCGCGCACCCGCCTCATGCGCCCGCGTCAGAATGGTTTCGATCTCGTGGTCGGTTATTGCCGGAATTATTGGCGCAACCATGACCGACACCGGAATTCCGGCGCTGGACAAAGCGCGGATGGTCTCAATTCGCATGTCCGGCCTGGCGGCGCGCGGCTCCAGCGCCCGCGCTACCTTCGCGTCCAGCGTCGTGATGGAAAGGGCCACTTTGACCAGTCCCTTTTCCGCCATCGGCGCCAGCAAGTCGATGTCACGGGTAACCAGGGACGATTTGGTGACTATGCCGACAGGGTGATTGCAGCGGGCCAGCACCTCAAGGATGCTGCGCATGCTGCGGTGATGCCGCTCCACCGGCTGATAGGGATCGGTATTGGTGCCAATGGCAATCGTCTGCGGCTCATACCCCTGCGCGGAAAGCTCCTTTTCCAGCATCGCCGCCGCGCCGGTTTTGACAAACAGTTTCTGTTCGAAATCGAGGCCCGGCGACAACCCCATGTAGGCGTGGGTTGGCCGGGCAAAGCAATAACTGCAGCCATGTTCGCAGCCACGGTAGGGATTGATCGAGCGGTCGAACGAAATATCCGGCGAATCATTGCGGGTAATGATGGTTTTTGCCCGTTCCGCAGTAACCTGCGTATCGCCGCTCCTGCTGCGGCCAAAAAATCCCCTGATTTCCCCCTGACCGGTTCCGGGCGTGCGAAAGCCGTCCGGATCTCCGGCCAGGGGGACAACTCTTTGACGCTCGTAGCGCCCTGCCGGGTTCAGGCTTGTCCCGCGCCCGGAACGCGTTGGCCGGCTCGGCGCGGGTCGTCCTACCGCGCTTGGTTTGGACGTGCTTGGCGTGGACGTGCTTGGCGTGGATGTGCGCGGCGTGGAATTCTCGATTTCAACTGGGGTAGATGTGGTCACTTCAAGACAACCTGCAGTTCATCAGAAAGAGAACATATATAGAACATAGAACAAAATGTAAACAAGAATATGGCGTCTTGCGCCATGTGGACAAACCTGTTGAAACCGCCGCTAGTCTGTTGGGATATAAGGCGGAACTACAATCGTGCTGTCTGGCATAGTCACAATTTCTTCATCGTGCGTTCGCGATCCTTTCCCGGCGCAAACGCTCCTGCGCTCCCTGTCGACCCTCGTACCTGGCGTCGTGAACGGACTGCTTGGCGATCTGACGATTGCCTGTCCGCGCGGCGCTGGCGGCATCGGGCCGGTCGCCGATCACGCCGGTTGCGTTCTGACAATCGGCGATACGCTGGCACAGGCGTTCACCAGAGCCCTGGAACCTTTGCGCCATGACAACGTTCTTGTGATGGACATGCGGTTTGCGGCGCCCGGGGGGTTTCATCTCGAACTCGATGAACTGCTGCAGGCGGGCGTGCCCCGAATGGTCATGCGCGCAGAGTCGCGAGGCCTGATGAGGCGCTTAATGCCCGCCTGGGGTCAGGCTGCCATGTGTATAGGAACCCGGCAGGATTTTCGCGAAATCGTTGCAACCTCCAGCGCGGAGCCGGGGCCGGAATTTCTGGCGCGCCGCTTGCAGCGTCCACGGGTAATGCGCTCGCAGGCCATGCGTCTGTCCCTGGGTTGATAGGGGCGCCCAATACAAGCTTGCCAGGGTGCGGGGCCTGCCCCGCGCGTGCACCAGGGCCCGCTTAGATCGGTATTAACCTGATTGATCTATACCTTGGCCTGCGCACAGGATTGTCGGAGTAACGTTTTCAGACCGGCGATTGTTTGCAGTTGCGCCGGAGCCGTTTCATGCGTCTGCTGCCTGCAGAGAAGACGATTTCATTGATCATTCTTGCGCTGCTGGCGATTGATCTTTCGCTGCTGGCGGCAAAATCTGTCCAGGTTGATGCAGGCGGTTATCTGGCGCTCGTCGCCATCGCTTCCAGCCTGATCGTCGCCGGTCAATATTATCGCTTTTACAGGCCATCCGAAGAGGGCATTGCGCTGGCGACAACTGGTGCGGGACTATTCACGCTGTTTACGATTGCCGGTTCGGTTTTCAACTATATGCTGTTGCCGCTTCCGTTTGCGCGCATTGATGAGACCCTGGTCAGCATCGATCGCTGGCTGGGATATGACTGGGTCGCGCTGGTGCATTGGATCGCGGGTTACCCGCTGTTCGGCGAGGTGCTGCGATATGTATATGCCAGTTCGCTGCCACAATTGATCGTGCTCGTCCTTCTTTTGGGCTTTACCCGGCAAGAGCAGCAATTGCACCGGTTTCTCCTGACAGGCCTGATCGGCGCGCTGATTTGCATCTTTGTATGGTCAATATTGCCGAGCACCGGTGCGAGTGGCTCGCGGGGCGCGACGGACGCGCTGAATTCCGGTTTTCATATCCTGGTGGGCCCGCAATACAATGCGGAAGTCAACCGCGCCATTTCCGAGAGTGTCACGCGGATTTCGCCAACCGAAACGCTCGGGCTGATCGGGTTCCCTTCCTTTCACACCGTCATGGCCTGCATGTCTGTCTATTTCGTACCGCGCTACAAGATGTTGCTGGCGGCATTCGTCTTGATCAACGCGCTAATGATCCCGGCCGTGTTGATTCACAGCGGCCATCACCTGATGGATGTCATTGGCGGCTTTGCGGTGTTTGGAATCGCTGCCGCGCTGGCGCGCAAGGCGGTATCGCAGGCGCATCAATTGCGTGGGAATCCCGGTGTGCCCGCACCGCAATGGTCCTGATTGACGGCTAGCGCTTCAAATGCTCGTCAAGGCGCGGCATGATTTCGACAAAGTTG
>CAZTMN010000022.1:0-45243 GCA_964615275.1 uncultured Beijerinckia sp.
AACGCCGATAGTGCGCGGAAGATAGGGCAGAAGCTGCTTGCGGGCGTCATCGAACAGGCCTTCGGCGGCAAGCCGCTTGCGCCGCTCTTCCAATTGCGCCAGCAGCGCGCCAACGCCGGCCGGTTCGATGGCGTCGATCACGATCTGGTAGGTCGAACGGCCCGGATAGGTCGTTACCTTGCCGGTGGCGACGACCTCCATCCCCTCCCCCGGCTTGATCTTCAGCCGGTTGAAGACGCCCTTCCAGATAATCGCGTCGATGCGGGCGCTCTGGTCCTTCAGCGCGAAATAGCAATGGCCGGAGGAATGCGGCCCGCGATAGCCAGAAACCTCACCGCGCAGGCGCACATGGCCGAATTGCTCCTCAATCGCGCGCTTGAGCGACTGGGAGAGCTCGGACACCGAAAGCTCGAGCGTGTTGGAGGAACGGGATTCGGCCATGCCGCATTATGGAAGAATTCAACAGCGGCGCAAATTTGCCGCGGCGGCGCACACGGCCTAGACTTTCCCGCCATCAGGTTCACGAAAGCGACAAATCGCAACGGAGGAGACTCCATGATCGGCACAAGCTGGATGCGCAATCAGGGCGTGCTTGACGCGCTGCTGGTTGAGGAAATGCGCAAGCGCGGCATGGAAAAGATCACCTGGTACGACCGGGTTATCCCCGAGCGGCAGGCGGCGCAGAAGCGCTGGGCCGATCTTGCACCGCTGCGCGACGGGCCCGTGGCGAAACAAAGGATCGATGCCAGCGACACAAAGGCCGTGGCCGAAGAGGTCAAGCGCCGGGCGCGGGCGCTGGGCGCAGACGACGTTGGCATGACCGCCCTGAAGCCGGAATTCGTGGAACTTGGCGTGGAGCTGCCGCACGACAACGTCATCGCCATCATCTGCGATGAAGACCATTCCAAGGCGCTGGTCGGACCCGATGCCGTCGATATCGAGGCGATGACCACCTATGCAAAATGCGCGGAGATTTCGACGGAACTGGCGCGGCAAATTCGCGAGGAGATGGGCTATGAGGCCGTCGCCCATCACAATGGTTCAACCCAGGTGCAGGCAATCCCGGTCTTTCACGCCGTCGGATTTGGCGAGCTCGGCCGGCATGGATCGCTGATCCACCCGGAATTTGGCGCCAACTTCCGGCCCGGTTTCATAACAACCACGTTGCCAGTAGCGCATGACCAACCGATCGAATTCGGCGTCCAGGATTATTGCATGCATTGCAATCTGTGCCGCGCCAATTGCCCCGGCGACGCCGTGGTGGACGATTACATCGTCACCGGCGGTATCAAGCGCTGGCTGATCGACATTGAGAAATGTTACTCCTATTCGCGCTTCCGCGAGACCTGTTGCCATATCTGCGTCGACGTCTGCCCCTATATTCACAAGGAAAACGGCTCGAAAGAGAAACGGCAGATGTTCAAGGACTATATGAAAGTGCGAAAGGAAGAGGGCTACAAGACGCCCAAGGGAAACCGGTAGATTTGAGCTATCGAAGTGTTCGAGCGGCTGGTCGGTTCGGCCGGCCTTTCTAGAGGAAGCGCGTGGTGATGGATCAATCGCAACCGGAGGGCGCAATCCGACATTATCGCGACCTGGCAACGGCGCCCATCGTTACAGCAGCGGATATTCACGACTCTGCAACGGCGGGGCTACACGCGCTGGAAACTACGGGCGTTGCAACCGCAGGCGGACCCATGCCCGGCGACCGAACCTGGTCGCTTGTCGCGCAAACGCGCCACGGAACAGACCTTGCCGTTGCTTGCACCGGTCCGGACCTGCCGCAATCCATTCCGGATGAAACCATTCGCCCATCGGATGTCGGCAATCATATTCCCTGGGCTGGCGTCTATCGTTTGAGCATCAAAGCGCCGATTCCGGTTTTTGACCTTTACTGGAAACCGGGCGAGCCGCTGCGCATCCTGCAATTTTCGCGTGGCGACTGGGAGCAGGACCTGATGGACTTGGGTCGTTAGGGCAATACGGATTGTACCTGCGAATTGCGCCGTGCTAACTTGCAGCCAGGTCGGCGGGCGATTTAATCTACGTATTAAAGCGAAAAGAGCTGATCGGTTCCAAATAGTAGAGCATCCTTGTACGCGAAAACCAGGTGTCCACATTTTCGCATGATGTTCCAGACTACGGGCGCGCTGCAGCGCTGAACCACAGGGAGGTAGTAATGCAAAACAGAATCAAGTGGCTGCGAGCTGGGGCATTGATGCTGTGCGCCGCGAGCGCGCTGGGCGCAACGCCGGCATTGGCGCAGTATTTCAAGGGGAAAACCATTACCGTTGTTATCGGATACTCACCCGGTGGCACGATGGGTGTTACTTCCCGCACGCTTACGCCGTTTCTAGCCAAGCATATTCCCGGCAACCCGAACATCATTGTCAAAAGCATGCCCGGAGGCGGCGGCCTGAAAGTGCTCAACTGGCTGTTTGAGCGCGCTCCAAAAGACGGCATGACGATCATGTACGGGCCGACGCTGAGCATCGCGCAATTGCTCGGTCAGAAAGGCATCCGTTTCGACTATGCCAAATACACGCTGGTCGGCGGCGCTCAAACCACGCCTATCATAAGTTATGCCCGCAAGGACGTTGTCCCCGGTGGCTTGAAAAAACCCGAGGACATCATGAAGGCCAAGGGTTTGAAGCAAGCGGGCCTGCGCCCATCGGCGTGGTATGATTTGCAAACTCGCATGGCGATCGAACTGCTGGGACTGAACCAGCGCTACACGCCCGGCTATCGCGGCGGATCGAAAATTGCTGCGGCAGTGCGGTCCGGTGAAGCCAATCTCGCCGGCGGTACTCTGTCCGGCTATCAGGGCGCCTATGAAAAGACAATGGGTGGACCGAACGGGATTGTCCTTCCACTTTGGTATTTCCCGTTCACGGACGGCAAAGGTGGCTATATCGAAACGCCGGCCGCTGCGAAGAGCAATTTTCCGACCTTCCAGAGCGTTTACGAGAAGGTCAAAGGCAAGGCGCCTTCGGGCCAATTGTGGGATGCGCTCAACTTTCTCGTCGATCTGCGCTCGTCCGGTTCCACCGATATCGTCGCCGGCCCGCCGGGCATGAACCCGCAAGCCGCCAAGATCCTGCAGACGGCATTTGACAAGATGGTCAAGGATCCGGCCATGCACGCCCAGTACAAGAAGATCCTCGGCGGCACGATTGTTGGCGTTGACCGCGCGCGGATATCCAAGGCGCTTGCGGGAATATCCAAAACCGATCCGAAAATGGTGAAATTCATCAAGGATTTCGCCTACCGGAAAGAAAAATAAGCGAAAATCTGTGTTCCGCGGCGGCTAAGAGGGCGCCGCCGTGGATTCTCCAGCGGCAGCGCTTTTCCGCGGTTCAAGCATCTTGACGGCGCAATCGCGCGGCTGCATTACATTTACCGACAAGATCCGCCGCCAATCGCCGCGGCTATCAGCGAAATTCGCCCATTGCAGATTGAGGTCCGGTCATGACCGCCATTACCGATGCACCTGAAGTGAAGGTTGAACGGTCGTTTCTCGAAGTCTGGATCATAACCATTGGGCACTCGTTAACCCATTGGTACCCGGCTACTTTCTATATCCTGATGCCATTGATCGGGAACGAGCTGGGGCTCAATGCGGCGCAGATCGGCCTGATCGTTTCTGCGCAATATTTCGCCGGCGCGATTTCCAACCTGCCCGGCGGCATCCTGGTGGATTCGGTTTCCCGCAAGGGCCTGTTGATGGCGACGTCGCTGTTCTGGATCGGCGTGCCGTACGTCCTTATGGGCTTTTCCTCGAGTTACTACGTGTTGCTTGGGTGCGCGATGCTGATCGGCATCGGAAACAATCTCTGGCACCCTACAGCCATCCCCTGGCTTGGCCGCCGGTTTCCCGAGCGCAAGGGCCTCGTGATGGCCTACCACGGAATGGGCGGCAACGTCGGTGACGCGCTGGCCCCCCTCGCGGCCGGTGCGCTGATCACCTATTTCGCCTGGACCTGGCGCGACGTGGTGTTCGCCAATATCGTGCCGGGCGTGATCATGGCAGTTGCCATCCTGTGGTACCTCGGTTCGATGAGCGCCGCGCCGAAGACGGAGGCCGCATCCAAGGATTCCAAGCAATTGTCGGGCGGCGAAGTCATGAAGTCGTTGCCTGCCCTGTTCAAGAACAAGGTGCTCCTGTTCCTGTGCATTACCTCGGCCTTCCGGGCCATGACGCAAAATGGCATCATGGTTTTCCTGCCGCTGTATCTGTTGAACGAAGCGCAATATACGGCCGCCGCAGCCGGCTTTGCCATGTTCCTGCTGCAGGCCTGCGGGTTCGTGGCCGCGCCGATCGCCGGTTACATGTCCGACCGGGTTGGTCGTGGCAGCGTAATCATGTCATCGATGGTCATGACCGGGTTTGTCCTTGCTGCCATGGCGCTTGTCGGCAATTCCCCGCTGTTCGTTTTCTTTGTCGCTGTCCTCGGCTTCTTCCTGTTCGCAATCCGGCCCGTCCTGCAGGCATGGCTGCTGGATGCCACGCCCAAGAATCTTGGCGGCACCGCCATCGGCGCCATGTTTGGGATCCAGTCGATCGGTTCATTCATTGGCCCGGCCATCTGCGGCGCGATCGCGCTGAAATGGGGCATCCTGTCAGCCTTTTGGTTCCTGGCGGCGTCGATTATCATCGCCAACATGCTGGTATTTTTCATGCCAAGATCAGCATTCGGGAAGCCGCAACCTGCTGAGTAGCGCGACCGGCATCAGGAATTGCAATTAAAGCGGCGATCTCGCCGCTTTTTTTGTGGCTAACCCCGCCGGACAGAGATTCCAGACCACGGGAGCGTTATTGTCGTTGAAAGGCTGAAATTCGAATCCGGACGACCCATGAACGTACTTCTGATCGGCTCTGGCGGACGCGAGCATGCGCTGGCGCTTGCAATCTCGAAGTCACCGTTGCTTGTAAACCTCTTCATCGCACCGGGCAATCCCGGAACCGCGGCGCTTGGCCAAAATATCCAGATCGACCAGTCCGACCACAATGCTGTCATTGCATTTTGTCAGCGCAATGGCGTCGATCTGGTGGTTGTCGGTCCAGAAGCGCCGCTGGTGGCCGGTCTTTGCGATGATCTCGAAGCTGCAGGCATCGCCGCTTTCGGCCCGTCAAAAGCCGCAGCGCGGCTCGAAGGCTCCAAGGGATTTACCAAGGATCTATGCAGCGAATTCAATATCCCGACAGGAGCCTACCGGCGCTTCACCGACGCCGATGCGGCCATCGCCTATGCAAGGGCGCAAAAACCGCCAGTCGTTGTGAAGGCCGACGGCCTGGCGGCAGGCAAAGGTGTCATCCTCGCCGATACCTTCGAAGATGCCGAGCGCGCCATCCAGGGCATGTTCGACGGCGCCTTCGGCGAAGCCGGGGCGGAAGTGGTTATCGAGGAATTTCTCGAAGGCGAGGAAGCGTCCTTCTTCGCCCTTTGTGACGGGACACGCGCCGTGGCTTTTGCATCGGCGCAGGACCACAAGCGCGTGGGCGAAGGCGATACCGGGCCCAATACCGGCGGAATGGGCGCTTACTCTCCAGCGCCTGTCATGACAGAGCAAATGACAAATCGCGTCATGCAGGAAATCGTGGGTCCGGCCCTTCGGGGCATGCAAGCGCGCGGCGCGCCATACAAGGGTGTGCTGTTTGTCGGGCTGATGATCGGCGACGATGGCCCGCAACTGATTGAATTCAACGCCCGGTTTGGCGATCCCGAAACGCAGGTAATGCTGCCGCGGCTCAACCAGGATATTCTGCCGTTGCTAAAGGCATGCGCCGATGGCGCCCTGATGGACGATCCAGTCAAGCTGGTAGACGAAACGGCGCTTACCGTGGTCTATGCGGCGCATGGCTACCCGGATGCACCGCAGCATGGCACGGAAATTCGCGGGCTTGACGCCCTGAACGGACGCGACAATGTGCTTGTCTATCATGCCGGAACGAAGCTGGAAGGCGACACGCTGGTCGCCAATGGCGGGCGCGTTCTCAACATTACCGGCCTGGGCCCCGATATCCGGGAAGCACAGGCCGCAGCCTATGGCGCGATCGCGCAGATTGACTGGCCGGAAGGCTTTTACCGGCGCGATATTGGCTGGCGGGCACTGAAATAACCATCCAACAGGGGCACCCCCTGTTTGAGAATTCGCCAGGGACACACGATGGCTGGGACTCGATCAGCACAGGAATTGGCACAATTCGAACTTTATTTGATTAACTAATTCGCACCGCACCTTGCATAATTTAAATAATCGTCCGGTAACTCTGCTTCCAACGAGAAAAACAATAAAGGTTGGACAGAGTCACGATGAACTCGTTGTTGTGCTTCTTTCATGACAAATCCGGGGTAACATCGATCGAGTTTGGTCTCATCGGGTCCATGATTGCGGTCGCTGTCATTGCATCAATTACGACCAGCCATCCGCCTATGAACGCCAACCTGACGCCGGCCAATTATTCCTGGAAATGATCGCCACGCTGCGCCTGGAATATCAAGTCCGCCGCGACCTGAAGAAACTCCGAAGCAGTTCGGCTGCTTCGGATTCGCGGATGCCGCCATAAATTTCCGGTGCGTGATGGCATGTAGCCTGGGCAAAAAAACGCGGACCGTTTTCTACCGCGCCGCCTTTCGCATCGGGTGCTGCAAAATACAGGCGCCGAATGCGGGCAAATGAAATTGCCGCTGCGCACATGGCGCAAGGCTCCAGCGTCACATACATATCGCAGTCGATCAGCCGCTCTGAAGCAAGCGCCCGTGCCGCTGCACGAACAGCCAATATCTCGGCATGCGCGGTCGGGTCATGATCTGCCAGCGTACGATTGCCTGCAGCCGCAATGACCGAACCGTCCTTGACGATGACCGCGCCGACAGGCACTTCCCCGAGCGCCGCAGCGGCGCGCGCTTGTTCAAACGCCAGGGAGAAATGATCCTGTTTCTGCTCGCTCATATCTCGTCATGGACTTTTGGCACGCCGGTTGGCAAGCCCCACTGGACACGGACGATGAGAGAGAATTCGCTTTTTTCGCGCGAAATTCCAAAGCGCCATAAACCATGACAATAATTTGGCCTCTTTCCATTTGCGGCCAACCTGCTATCAGGCGCTATGAGTAAAATTCAGGATACCCATCCGGGCGAGCGGATTGCCAAGGTCATTGCGCGCGCAGGGCTGTGTTCGCGCCGCGACGCCGAATTATGGATCAACGCCGGCCGGGTCGCCGTCAATGGCAAGGTGCTCGAAAGTCCGGCCTTTAACGTAACCGGGAATGATCGCGTCACCGTCGATGGCGAGGTTTTGGCCCGGCGCGAGCGTACCCGGCTGTTTTTCTTCCACAAGCCACGCGGTACGGTTACCACCTCCAGCGACCCTGAGGACCGTACAACCGTTTTCGACATACTACCCGGGGGCATGCCCCGGGTCGTCAGTATTGGCCGGCTCGATATCAATACCGAGGGTCTTTTGCTGCTGACCAATGATGGCGGGCTGGCGCGGGCGCTTGAGCTGCCATCGACCGGATGGATGCGCCGTTACCGCGTGCGCGCGCATGGAGCAACCGACCAAAGCCAGCTCGACGCGCTCGGCAAGGGCCTTACCATCGATGGTATCCATTATCGCGGTATCGAAGCACGGCTTGACCGCGAACAGGGAAGCAATGTCTGGATGACCATCGGCTTGCGTGAAGGCAAGAACCGGGAAGTGCGCCGGGTGCTGGAACATATCGGCCTTGAGGTGAACCGGTTGATCCGCGTTTCCTACGGCCCGTTTCAGCTTGGCGAACTCAAGGAAGGCGCGGTTGAAGAGGTCAAGACCCGGGTTTTGAAAGAGCAGCTTGGCGACAAGATTGCGAAGCTGGCAAGCGCCGATTTCGATGCTCCGCTGGCAAGCGAAGTAAGGGACGACGGCAAGTTTGAAAGTACCGCCCCTGGACGCAAGCTCGCTGCCAAGGGTGGCTTCAAACGCAGTCAAGCCGGCCATGCCGGAGATCCGCCGGGCACCAGGAATCCTTCCATGGCAGCGGAAGAGACCGGAAAGTTTGGCGAAAGGCCAAAGCCGGGAAAACGCCGCCATGTCTCGGCCCTGCGGAAGAGCGCGAAAGTGCGCGCGGAACAGCGCAAAGACCGCCGCCGAATCGAACGCGGTGAAACCGAGGATCGAAAGGGGCGCGCGGTGGCGGTAGAACGGGTTGTGGTGCCGCTGCGCCGCCCCGGGAAAACCGGCAATCAAGACGGGGGCGAGCGGCCTTTGCGCCGCTCAGACCGTAATGCGAGGAACTTTGCTGATCTGGCGCGATTGAACGAGCCGCACGATTTCAGTAATCGCAATACTGCCAAGGGATCACACAAATCTTCGCAGCGTGGTAACAGGCATGCAAATGATGAACACTCGAGCCATGAACCGGCAGGCCGGGCCAGTTCGAGTGGGCCAAGGTCGCGGCAGGCGGGCGGGGCACCAGGCCCCAGTCGCAAGGGCGAGGGCCCGCAAAAGCACCGGTTTCAGAAGCCGCGAGGAAAGTTCGCCCAGAAAACCGGCTCGTTTGCAGAACGGCGCAACACCCGCAAGCAGCACGAGCCGGCGGTTTCCGAACACATCCCGTGGGGCGCACCGCAGGACGCCGATCCATCAGCGAACCGCCGGCCGGCCGGCCGATTGAGGAAATCTGATGACGGGAACAGAAATCAGTCTGGTTCAAAGTTTGAAAAGTCCGGCCGCAAACCGGGTTCGCACAAGCCGCCACATGGCAAGACCGCGAATTCGCGAGGCGGTGCAGGCAGACGCGGACCACCCGGCGCCGGGCCCAAGCGCGGCGCGCCGGGCAAGCGCTAGTCATGCGCATCGTCGGCGGCGCGCACAAGGGCCGCAGCCTGAAAGGTCCGGCGTCGCAAACCGTCCGGCCGACGTCGGACAGGCTGCGCGAAAGCCTGTTCAACATACTCGCACATTCCTACGCCGACGCGGCAAACGGTGCGCGTGTTATCGATCTGTTTGCCGGAACCGGTGCACTGGGCATTGAAGCCCTGTCCCGCGGCGCGGCTTATTGCCTGTTCGTCGATGATGGGACCGAGGCGCGGAGCCTTATCCGCGGCAATGTTGAGGCGCTCGGACTTGGCGGGGTGACCCGCATCTTCCGCCGGAACGCTACGAAGCTGGGGCCAATGCCGCCGCAAAATCCGTTCACGCTGGCGTTCCTCGATCCGCCGTATGGCAAGGCGCTGGCGGAAGAGGCGCTTAAATCGTTGCATGAGGGCGGCTGGCTGGCGGACGGTGCGCTGGTAGTAGTGGAGGAAAGCGCCAGCGCCGAAATTGGCTGGCCCGCGGGGTTTCAGGAATTCGAGCGCCGCGAATATGGCGACACACAGATCCTGATTGCAAGGTACAAGGCCGCATTGTGATCCGAAACGGAGCGCGTGTTACTTGCGCCCGAACAGGCGTTCGACATCGCTCAATTTCAATTCCACATAGGTCGGACGTCCATGGTTGCACTGGCCTGAACCGGGCGTCGCCTCCATCTCGCGCAAGAGCGCATTCATTTCTTCACCGGTTAGCCGCCGGCCGGCCCTAACGGAATGGTGGCAGGCCATCGTCGCCATCACGTGATCGATGCGCCGCTCAAGCGGTACCGCGCCATTGTCCTCTGCCAGTGTATCGGCAATATCGCGCACCAATTGTGCAAGATCGCCATCCTTTATCAGCGCCGGAGCTTCGTTGACGCAAACCGCGCCCGGGCCGAATGGCTCCACCACCAGCCCCAGGGCTTCCAATTCGTCCTGGTGCTGCAGCAGGCGAGCAACGTCACCGGAATCCATTTCAACGACTACCGGGATGAGCAGAACCTGCCGGGCGATACCTTCGGCCTCGCGCTGCTTCTTCAATCGCTCATAGACGAGCCGTTCATGCGCGGCATGTTGATCGACGATAACCACGCCATCAACCGTTTGGGCAACGATATATGTGTCGTGCAATTGTGCTCTTGCCGCGCCCAGTGGCGCGTCTTGCTGCACCTGCTCCAGGGCATTTTGATCGGCTGCCTGGTCGGTGCGCATGTCGGCGGCCGGTGCAAAATTGCCAAACATGCCCGGGCTGTCTGCCTCATAGGCGTACTGGGTGCTGTCGCGCATGCCGGGCGGCGCTGCAGGAGATGCACGCCAATCCCAATTGCCACTGCGCGATGACTTGAAAGCAGTCGTGCCTTGTGTTCCAGCGCGCCGGGCAAAGGCCTCGATCGTCCGCTCCGCGCCGGTGGTGGATGCAAGGTGCATCGCGCCGGAAATTGTTTGCTTGAGCGCACCGACGATCAGCCCGCGCACGTGACCGGCATCGCGAAATCGAACCTCGGCCTTCGCCGGATGAACGTTCACGTCGACCTGTTGCGGATCCATCTCGAGGAACAGGACAAGCGCCGGGTACCGGCCGGACGGCAGGTAGTCCATATAGGCGCCGCGCACCGCGCCCTGAAACAGCTTGTCGCGCACCGGTCGGCCGTTAACGAAAAGAAACTGGGCCAGGGTATTGGCGCGGTGAAAAGTGGGGAGCCCGGCAAATCCCCGCAAGGCCACCCCATCGCGCTCCGCATCAACGGCAAGGGCGTTTTCGCGAAAATCCCGGCCTAGCACCTGGGCCATGCGCGCAAGCCAGCCATCTTGGGTATCAGCGCAGGGTGGATGGGAAAAACCGGTCAAATTGTTGCCGCTCAACGCAAAACCGATCGTTGGATTTGCGAGGGCCAGGCGCTTCAGAATATCGGCTACAGCCTGCGCCTCGGCCCTGTCACTTTTCAGAAATTTCAGCCTTGCGGGCGTCGCTGCAAACAGATCACGCACTTCAACGCGTGTGCCACGCGTGTGACTGACGGGGGTTACTTGCCCCTTTCGGCCCTGCTCAACACGGATTGCGAGCGCATGGGGTGCATCTGCCGTACGGGTCGCGATTTCCAGCAGCGCGACCGAGCCGATCGACGGCAATGCTTCGCCAC
Source organism: uncultured Beijerinckia sp. (assembly GCA_964615275.1). Classification (GTDB taxonomy): domain Bacteria; phylum Pseudomonadota; class Alphaproteobacteria; order Rhizobiales; family Beijerinckiaceae; genus Terripilifer. Next base: position 10,976 of record CAZTMN010000022.1, read on the forward strand.
GGAAACCCAACGTTTCAATATTTGACAAGTCGCCATCCGGCAGTTTGGAGGTCGCGTGTCGTTCAACCGCCAGCTCCAGATCCTGCGCATCCATGCCGCGTCCATCATCGGACACGCGGATCAGCTGGCGTCCACCGCCTTCAACGACCACCTCAATGCGGGACGCATCGGCATCAATCGCATTCTCGACGAGTTCCTTGACAGCCGATGCAGGCCGCTCAACGACCTCCCCCGCAGCAATGCGGTCAACCAGGATCGGATCAAGCCGCCGTATGGCCATCGGAATATCCTGAAGCCTCTGGGAACAGAATCAGGCCGGAAAGATTATCAGACCGGATGGTCTCTGGCGAAGCGTTCGAACCAGCCCCCTGCATGGTGTGGATATGTTTTCCAGCAGCGGCTGGCGCTCTCACCCAACGTCAACCCATTCCTTCGGGACGGCCAACGGCTGCAACCAGGAGTTTCTTGTCCTTGAACAGGCGATCACCGACGCGGCACAAATCAGCCAACGTAACAGCCTCGATCAGATCATTGCGCTGATCCAGATATTCAGTCGGGTGACCTTCCAGCTGCAACTGCACAAGATTGCCGGCAATTTTGGTAGAGGTATCAAAGCGCAAGGCATAGGAACCAACCAGGTATTTTTTTGCACTTGCAAGTTCCTGCTCCGTTGGTCCCTCGGCTGTCAGTTTGGCAATCTCGTCTTCGATCACGGCGATCGATTCTGCTGCACGCTCGTTCTTGGTTGAAGTGCCGCCGGAAAAAATTCCCGCGTGTTCGAAAGTTTGCAGTCCGCTCCAGACGGAATAGGCAAGGCCCCGTTTTTCCCGAACTTCCTTGAACAAGCGCGCCGAGAACACGCCGCCGCCGAGAATGTGATTCAGGACGAAGGCGGGGACAAAATCGGGATCCTTGCGTAGGAGCCCGGGCAGTGAAAAGCGGATCGATGTTTGCGGCACGTCAAGATCGATTACCTGGCGCGCTCCAGCGGCCGCGGTCACATCGGGAATAATGCCAATGTCGGGAGCAGGCGGCAGCCCACCGAAACTGGCGTCAAGCAATTGGCTCAACCGCCCCGCATCTACCGCGCCAACCGCCGCTATCTTCAAATTGCTCCGCGCGAACAGCCTTTTGTGTGCGGCCACCACATCGTCACGTGCAAGGGCCGGAACCGAGACGAGATCGCCGTTTGCCGGACGCCCGTAGGGGTGGTCGCCAAACGCGGCCTCGCGCCAGGCTTTTGCAACCATCGCGTCTGGATCCGTCGACTGGCGCTTCAACCCGGCAATGATTTGTGAACGCAACCGCTCGATCGCGTCGGCGTCGAAGCGCGGCTCGTTGATGGCTTTCCGCAATAATTCGAAAGCCTCGTCGATATTACGGGTAAGCGTTTTCAAATCGCCGCTGAACGAATCATGACCAGCATGAAACGATATTTCCACAGCGGTCTCATCCAGCGCCTGGTGAAACGCGTCGGCATCCAGATCGCCGGCGCCTTCGTCCAGCAAACCCGCCATCATGTTGGCGACGCCGGACTTGCCGGCCGGATCGTGTGCGGCGCCAGCTGTAAACGCGAAGTCCATCGCCAGCATTGGCACGGTGTAATCTTCAACCAGCCAGGCCTCGATCCCGAGCGGCGTTTTGACGATCTGTACCCGTGATGCGCGGGAGGTTTGCTGCTCCTGCTGAACTGCGGTCATTTGCAAATCCAATCTCGTAGATGGCGTTCGCGCCACGAGCGCTACCAAGTGAACGGTACCAACCGGACGCTAATCAGACTTGGGCCTGTGGCCCGTCTTGCATGCCTTCGGGCAAATCGTCCGGCATTGCGGCGGGCAGAAGGTAGCCGGTGACCGAACGCCTGCGCTGCAACCACTTTTGGGCTACAGCACGGATATCCTCGGCAGTTACAGCCTCAATTCGCGCGGGCCATTGCTGCACGTCCTCGACACTGGATCCGGTGGTCAACGACATGCCGTAAACGCGCGCTAGCATCACCTGGCTGTCCTGGGCATAGACGGTATCTGCGATCAGGCGGGTCTTGGCGCGTTCCAGTTCCCTTAGATCGACCAGGTCCACGCACATGCTTTCGACTATTTCGAGAATCGCATCTTCAAGCTGCTCAAGTGACACCTCCGGATGCGGCACGGCATAGATGTGCAGGCGGGTGTCATCCCAGGAATTTCCCCAATAGGAGGCGCCGGCCGCAACCGCGATCTTTTGTTCAATCACCAGCGATTTGTAGAGGTGGCTCGTAAGCCCGCCACCAAGTATATGAGCCAGCAGATCCAGTGCTTCGCCTTCACCGGAGCTTGCGGTCCGGTAACACGGCACCAAATACAATATCTGCGCGATAGGCTGCTCGACCTTTTCATCGGCGAGGGATACCAGCTTGTGAGCGCGCGGTTCCGGCTCCCTGGGGCGGTTACGCTGGGGCGCCTCCCCGCGGGCCGGAATTTTGCCATAGGTATCTTCCGCCAGCTGGCGCACCTGATCTTCGCTGATGTCACCGGCGACGATCAACACCGCGTTCTCCGGGGTGTAAAAACGGGCATAATAATCCAGCGCATCCTGGCGGCTCAAGCCCTCGATCTCGTGGTTCCAGCCAATGATTGGCGTACCATACGGATGATGAGCATAGAGTGCCGCATGCAGCTCTTCGCCAAGCTGCTGGCCAGGATCATTGTCGGTGCGCATCCGGCGCTCCTCGAGTACGACATCCCGCTCTGGCGCCACCACTTCGTCGGTCAAAACCAGATTGGTCATCCGGTCCGCCTCGAACTCCATCACGACGCCAAGGTGTTCTTTCGGAACGCGCTGATAATAAGCGGTGAAGTCGTAGGAGGTGAAGGCATTCTCCTGACCGCCAAGCTCGGCGACCGTATCGGAGAATTCACCCTTTGGATGTTTCATTGTTCCCTTGAACATCAAATGTTCAAGAAAATGAGCGATACCGGATTTCAACAATGGGTCGTCAGCTGATCCATTTCGATACCAGATCATGTGGGTGACAACCGGGGCCCTGTGGTCGGGAATGACCAACACGTCAAGGCCGTTCGCCAACTTGAACTGGGACAGATCGCCCGCGCCGGATTGCCCCGGTGCTCCCGAATTACCTGGCGTCAGATCGGCGCCGTTGGGCATTGATGTTGGATTAGCCGCCAAAATATCCATCCTGTATCCAATTCAAAATCAGTCAAGCTCGCTGCTTGAGCGCCAGCTGCCGGTATTAACGGGCCGGATCGGGCGCACCGGAACTATAACCCGGGCTTGCCACGGGTCATATGTATGGAGACCGGGGCCAGAAGGCAAATTACAATACAGGGCGATGGCACACTGCAGCCCGGCGCGGGCCCGCCACAAAGTCAAGCCGCTAAAATGATTGCCTATCTCATACAAAATGCCGCGCAGGCCAGCGCCGCGCGGCATTGATCCAGACAGCGGCCAAGGCCTTATCGATACGCTTCTTCGCGCTTGGCCTCAGAACGAATTGCTTCCTGAGGATTCGGGACGATCGGCGTGTCCTCTGGAGCTTCAAATGTGTATTTCGTACGCCGCGACGGCGAACGGAGGCCCCTTGGCGGGTCCGTCAGCGCGGTACGGGGAGGCTCAACCCCCGGCACCAAATCCTTCGTTCCACCGTTCAGTTTGTTGTTCTTGAGCGTGCTCCACATTTTGGGGACATTGCAAGGCGTACGCAGCGGATCGCCACGCAGATCACACTCTTCCTCCCGCAGGTTGCGCGCCGGATTGCGACGCAACCGGCCAGTGTCACGCAGATAACGCGCGGACAGGTTCACATTGCCGGCATCATCACGTTCGACTGTATGATCGACAGCGCCGCCCCGTTTGCGCTTGGCCGACTCGCGGTCAAAATCCTTCGGCCATGCCCGGTTGCGCTTGGCAACAGGCGGTAAAGGGGCTCGCAAGGTCCTCTTCTTCGGAACCACCAATGGCGCGCGCTCCCGGTAATTGATGGTCGGCTTGTGTTCCCGCGGCGTGAGGCCGGGAATGCCGATATTCGTCGTAATCAGGCCCGTAAACGTCTTGAAAAGGCTCTCGTGCCCGTCGTCATCGAGCGCCCGCGCGGGAGCAGACGCCATGACCACCATGGCCAGAATGCCGGCGAACATCGCAAGAAGGTGGTGTTTTTTCATCTGCAATCGATCCCTTTTCTGGATCAGCCACGCAAACGTCACGCGCGCGGCCGCAGTAAACCCTGTTTGGGCAATCTATTAGCAGCAAAACAGGCGGAAACCAAACTCCCCTGCCCCATCACTTTTCGTTTCGGTGTCATGAACCGCAACCAAGAGTGTTGATTATTGCTCAATCCCACTATTTTTGGGCGATTTCTTGGTAGCGGAAGCTGTTTCCCCACTCAAATCACCCGCTGCGCCTGACTCAGATAGTCCGGCGACAAAAAGAGCTTCGTAAAGCATGAGCATAACACCGGCTACAATGGCCACATCAGCGATGTTGAACACGTACCAGGACAATCGCCCCCAGCGGTCCGTATCCACAAACAAATGGAAGAAATCGGCGACAGCGCCATAAGCCACCCTGTCGGCGAGATTTCCCAGCGCGCCACCAATAATCAGCCCAAGGGCAATGCCGAGCCACCGGTTTCCGGCCCGCCACACAAGCCAGCCCAAGACAATGATCGCCAACGTGACAAAGCCGACCAGCGCCCAGCGGCCTGCAGGAGTGTCGGCGCGCAGCAGCGAATAGGAAATGCCGGGGTTCCAGACGAGCACCAGATCCAGAAACGGTGCAGCGTGGACGGGCTGGCGCGCGCCAATATCGTAGACTTGCAGCATCCAGTACTTGTGACCCTGATCGGCAATCAGGGCCAAAGCCGCTGCGGACAGACCCGCCTGGCGCGGCGTCAACGCCATAAACCGGCATCCTTGAGCTCACGCAACGCCCGCGCATCGCGGGGAGTAACGTTCGGGTATTCCGGATCGGCGCTCGCCGGGTCGAAATAACGCCAGGAGCGCTCGCACTTGATGCCCCCCGCCCGGGCAGGAGACACTGCAACGCCCCGGACCTCCTCCAGGCGAAACGCATCCGGCGGCCCCGCAGCCGCATCGATGGAAATACCGGACGTGATGCAAATTTCGGCAAAGTCGGTCCCGGAACACGCGTCCCGAAGCGATTGATCCTCGATGTAAACAATGGGCGCGGCTTCCAGCGACGAGCCGATCCGCTTTTGCGCGCGCTCAATCTCAAGCGCTCCCGTCACGACCGAGCGGACGCGGCGGATCTTGTCCCATTTTGCGGCAAGGGCAGGGTCGCGCCATTGCGAAGGCGCCGGCGCAAAGCATTCAAGATGCACGGACTCAGCATCCGGGTAACGGGCAAGCCAGCTCTCCTCGGACGTAAACGCCAGCACCGGCGCAAGCCAAAGGCTGGTCCTGCGGAATATTTCTTCGATCGTCTGCAACGCCGCAAGCCGCTTGGCGCTTGATGGCGGCTCACAATACAGCGCGTCCTTGCGGACATCGAAATAAAACGCCGACAAATCCGTGTTCATGAACGCGGCGACGCGCGCAATGACCCGCTTGTAGTTGAAATTCGAATAGGCTTTGCCGACGATTTCATCCAACTCCGCGAGCCGGTGCAGCATCAACCGCTCCAACTCGGGCAGATCGGCGAATTCGACTTGGCGCGAGGCATCGTAATGAGCAAGCGTGCCGAGCATCCAGCGCGTCGTATTACGCAATTTGCGGTAGGTTTCGATGAACGTCTTGAGGATTTCGGGGCCGATGCGCAGATCGTCGGAATAATCGGAGGCGGCAACCCAAAGTCGCAGAATGTCGGCACCGGCGTCCTTGATCACAGATTGCGGCGCAACGACATTGCCTTTGGACTTGGACATCTTTTCGCCCTTGCCATCGAGCACGAAACCGTGGGTCAGAACGACGTCATAGGGAGCGCGGCCGCGCGTGCCGCAGCTTTCGATCAGCGAGGAGTGAAACCACCCGCGATGCTGGTCCGAGCCTTCCAGATACATTACTTCGTCAGGCCCGCCGTCGCGCAGGCGATTAATTCCGGCAAGGCCGGGAAAATGTTCAGCGTCTTCCAGGGTAAACGCGTGTGTCGATCCGGAATCGAACCAGACATCAAGCACGTCGCCAACTTTCTCGTAGTCATCGGCGTTGTAGCTGTTACCCAGGAAACGCTCGGCTGCACCATCGGCATACCAACAATCGGCGCCCTCGGCCTCGAACGCTTCGGCAATACGTTCGTTCACGTCCGGATCGCGCAGGATTTCGTGGGTGCCTTTCCTGACGAATACGCAGATCGGCACACCCCAGGCGCGCTGGCGCGAGACTACCCAGTCGGGCTTGGCCTCGATCATGCCCGTGATACGGTTCTGACCGGCGGCGGGAACCCAGCGGGTTTCGGTGATTGCTTTCAAGGAGCGGAAGCGCAGCGTATCGACCTTCCGATTCAAACTACCGTCGCCAATCTTCTTCTCCCCCGGTAGCAAATATTCGATTCCGTCGTCCGAAATTGGCTCGTCCATGGCGATGAACCATTGCGGCGTATTGCGGAAAATGACAGGCTTCTTCGACCGCCACGAATGGGGATATTGGTGCTTGAGGCGGCCACGCGCGACGAGATTGCCGGACGCCATAAGCGCCGCGATCACCGCCTTGTTGGCGCCGCCCTGCTTGCCCTTGTCATCGATGACGCGCTCACCCTCGAAGCCCGGAGCTTCCTTGGTATAGGAACCATCGGCATCGACCGTGTAGGGAATCGCCGTATCTATACCGCGCTCGCGCAACATGCGCCCGCTCGCCATCCAAATATCGAAGTCCTCGCGGCCGTGGCCCGGCGCGGTATGAACAAAGCCGGTGCCGGTATCGTCGGTGACGTGATCGCCATCAAGCAACGGCACGTCGAAATCATAGCCCTTTGACGCGAGCGGATGGGCACAGGTTAGGCCGGCGAGTTGAGCGGCAGGAACGTCCCGCACCAATTCAAACGCCTCGACTCGCATGGCGGCGAAGCATTCTGCGGCGAGCGCCTTGGCGAGAATGAAGGTTGCGCCCTTTTTTGCCCAATTGTCTTCGGCAGCTTCGGTGACGCGGTAAAGGCCGTATTCGATCCGGCTGGAAAACGAGATCGCGCGATTGCCGGGAATCGTCCAGGGTGTCGTCGTCCAGATGACAACTCGGGCTTTGCTCGCTTGTTCAAGCCAATCTCTGTGGTCCTGCCCGTCAGCCTTTGCCTCCACTGCAATATGCGTTGCGGCCTTTTTCACAGGAAACGCCACGTGCACTGTATCGGACGTGTGGTCCTCGTATTCGACTTCCGCTTCGGCAAGCGCGGTTTGTTCGACGACGGACCACATCACCGGCTTGGAGCCCCGATACAGCAGGCTGTTCTCGGCGAATTTCAGGATCTCGCGGGCGATCTGCGCTTCGGCCGGATAGGTCATCGTCAGATAGGGGTTGTCCCAGTCGCCTGTGACGCCGAGGCGAATAAACTCCTCGCGCTGGATGCCGACCCAGTGATCGGCCTCGGCGCGGCATTCCTGGCGGAAAGCGACCATGGCTTGCGGATCGGTCAGGTCGGGCTTTGGCTTGCCCTTGGCGCGGTAATTGTCCGCCTCGATCTTCCACTCGATCGGCAGGCCGTGACAGTCCCAGCCGGGCACGTAGTTGGAGTCCTTGCCGAGCATCTGCTGCGAGCGGGTGACTATGTCCTTGAGGATCTTGTTCAGCGCGTGGCCGATGTGGATATTGCCGTTGGCATAGGGTGGGCCATCGTGCAGGACGAATTTCGGCCGCCCTTGGCCGGCTGCACGGAGCTTGCCGTAAAGGTCGATCCGGTCCCAATGCTTGAGCAGTTCCGGCTCCTTCTTCGGCAGGCCGGCGCGCATGGGAAAGTCGGTCTTCGGCAGGAACAGGCTCTGGGAATAGTCCTTGCCGGCTTCGGTACCGGGATTATCTCTCGTATCAGTCATTTGTCGCCATTTCGGACAGTTTCCGGCGCGGCAAACCCATGTGGGGTGTTGCTGGTACAACGCCGGAGCGCACTGAAATTCTCGGGTGGAATAGTAGATTTGCGGCGGAACGCCAACATCCCGGCACGCTATTTGCGAGCCGGGCCGGTAATTCGGAATACGCCCTGAACGGTGCTGTTCATGGGCGCGCACTTATCACACCTTGCGTGCCGTGTCAGCAGTATGGGGCTATCGAAATCCTACCGCGAAAGGATTGCCCGCGCTTCGGCGACGTCCTGATTGATCCTGGCCACCATCGCATCGAGGTCATCAAACTTTTCCTCGCCGCGGATCCACTCGACGAAACCGACTTCCACCGTTTTTCCATACAGATCGCCATCGAAGTCGAACATATAGACCTCGAGCAGCGGCGCACCGTTGTCGACGGTCGGGCGCCGCCCCCAACTGGCAACCCCCTCACGGGTTGTTCCATCCACCTCCATGCGCACGGCATAAATTCCGTGACGCAACTTGCAGGATGGATCCAGCACCAGATTGGCGGTCGGAAACCCCAGGGTGCGGCCCAGTTTCTGGCCGTGAACAATCTCGCCGGTAACGAAATACTTGTGCCCGAGCAGCCGCCGCGCCAGGGCGACATCGCCGCGTTCCAGGGCTTCGCGAGTCGCACCGGAATGCACTGCCTCCAAGGAACCGTCCCGATCGGCCACGATTTTTTCGATTATCTCGACATCGAATCCATAGCGCTGTCCGGCTTCCCGCAAGAATTCCGGGGAGCCGGCCCGGCCCTTTCCGAAATGAAAGTCATACCCACAAACCGCTGCGCTGACGCCGAGACAGCGGCTGAGAATGTCCGCAGCGAAGTCCTCCGCCTCGATCGCAGCCAGATTGGCTTCGAATGGCAATACGATCATCCCGTCGAGCCCCAGCCGCTGCAGCGCCAGAGCCTTGGCGTCCTCAGGCGTCAGGCGAAAAACAACCGGCCTGCCGGCAAAAAAGTCAGCCGGATGCGGTTCAAACGTCAGCACCATGCAGGGGCGCCCGAGAACCCGCGCCAGTTCCTGTGCACGACCGATGACCGCGGCATGTCCGCGGTGCACTCCATCGAAATTGCCCAAGGCGACGACGGGATTCGCCAAATGGGCGGGCAATTCCGCCGGATCGCGAACTACAACAAAAGGCTTTGATTGCGTGGGGTTTTCGGTAGTCATCGGGTTTCCAGGATGGCAGCGGGCAAAGCCCGGTCCCGGCGGAAACAACACGGGCGGCGGGTAGCCGTCAAGCCTCCAGCAAACAGCAAAACCGTCAACCGGCCCGAACCGTTCCCATCGCCATCAAGCGCACGTGTTCACCCTTTATTAGCCGCATTGAAATATTTGCCGGTTCGACCGGATTGGAACCGCTTCCTTAACCAGCCTCCAACCTAGCTTTGGTAGTTTCCGGAGCGAGGGAATTTTCCGCACGGCCGATACGGTTCAGGTGCAATATAGGGAGAACACGATGAGCCTTGATCCCAACACTCCGATCCTCGTGGTCGACGACTACAAGACCATGGTGGAGATCGTTCGCCATCTGCTGGGACAATTGGGCTACCAGAATGTAGACGATGCGTCGAATGGCGCCGAAGCCTACGAAAAAATGCAGAGCAAGGCTTACGGCCTGGTGATTTCCGATTGGAACATGGAACCAATGACTGGATATGAACTGCTGCAACGCATGCGCAGCAGCGAAAGCCACGCACAGACACCGTTTATCATGGTGACGGCGGAATCGAAGCCCGAAAACATCGCTGCAGCGCGCAAGGCCGGCGTGGACAATTACCTGATCAAGCCATTCAACCAGCAATCGCTCAAGTCGAAAATCGACCAGGTTTTCGACGATCGCGAGACAGCTGCCGCCTAACAGCCCAGGCTTGTCACCAAGCCAGCCGGCTCATCGCAGCAAGAGGCGCAAGCCCTTCCTGCAAAGAAAGGGCTGCCAGCGCATCACGATCCAATCCGCCCGGCGCCCCATCAGGCCCGGGCGGATGCAATTGTGCCCGGTGAACCCCGGTTGTGACGAACAAGACATCAAGTCCGTGCCGAACCGCTCCCGCGATATCGGTGTGCATCCCATCGCCGATGGCCAGGACCTTCCCGAGTTCGGCTTCGCGCCCCAGATGGCCCGCAGCCAGGTCGAGCGCCTTGTCGTATATCGGCGCGAATGGCTTTCCGGCCTGCACCACCTTCCCACCCATGTGTTCGTACATTTGCGCCAGGGCCCCGGAGCAATAGAGCTCCTTGTCGCCGACATGGACCACGATATCAGGATTGGCCGAGATCATTGGCAAGCCACGGGCCAACATTGTCCGGAACGCGGGCTCATAAAAATCTGGCGTGTGGTTATCATCAAACAGGCCGGTACAAACCACGTACTCGGCCTCTTCCAGCGCAACCCTTCGCGGATCAAGGCCCGTCTGGTCGGTCAATATGTCGAACAGGGCCAGATCACGCGGTGGACCGATGTGATGCAGCGGCGCGAGGCCGTGCCTGGCAATCAAACTCAAGGTCACATCGCCGGATGTCACCACGGCGTCAAACGTTCCATCCGGCACACCCAGGCCCTGCAACTGGCCAAGCACCGGCGGATGCGGGCGCGGCGCGTTGGTTATCAGCACAACTGCACCGCCCCGCTCCCTGAACCGGGCCAGGGCTGCACAAGCTTCGGTAAAATGCTGGCGTCCGTTGTGAACCACACCCCAAATATCGCACAATATCACGTTATAGCGGTCGGCAATCGCGGATATGCCGTCCATTACCGGAATTTGCGGACCGGTCTCATTGCTGGATAGGTTCATGCGATAGCGGCCATGTCATCGTGCGAAAGAATGAATACCGGTTTTTCGCGCACGACGATGCTCTGCATTTGGAAATCGATCGGCTTTATGCGTGCAAATGATCGCATTTGAACGCACGCTGATCTAAAGCGCGGCACGGTGTACGTCAACCCGCCGTGATTGATTGCCACGGGCTTCGGGAAGGAATAAACCTCAACTTCTGCAAGTCGCAACAGGAGTTTCCGATGCCTGAAATTCTCAATCCGCCCAATGTGGCCGCACCATCATCGAGCTATTCCCATGGAATCGTTGTCGGCCCGAATGCAAGACGGCTGATCATTTCAGGGCAGATCGGCGTGCGCCCGGACGGTTCGGTTGCCGATGGCATAACGGCACAGACCGAACAGGCGATCGACAACCTGTTCAATATCGTCGCCGCGGCCGGCATGAAACCGACGGATATTGTGAAGATCGTAACATACGTAACGAAACGCGAGAACATTGCGGGAATGCGGGAGGTTCGCGCCGCCAAGTTCGGGACGCATGCTCCTGCCAGCACGCTGCTGGTCATTTCCGGTCTCGCGAATCCCGAATTTCTTGTCGAGATCGAAGCAGAAGCGATCCAGGAAGCACAATAGCAGAGGTCCACCCAGCATGAACGCCCGGTCTACCATCGTATTAAACGTAAAAGGCATGACCTGCGAGGGATGCGTCGCGGCTGTTACGCGGGTCGTCAAAAAAGCAGATCCGCAAGCCGATGTCGCGATCGACCTATCCAGCGGCAATGTCGATATTACCAGTACCGCCGAACGGGCTGCTTTGACTGCGGCGATCGAAAAGGCCGGATACGAAGCTCAGCCGCGTTAGCTGGCGGCAGGCCCATGCCAGGTCAAAAATCGGCCGACAACCGGCCATCGACGAGGTGGATACGACGGTCCGCCCGCGCTGCAAGATCAAGATCGTGGGTGACCACAGCGATGGAGCGGCCGCTGCCACCTTCTGTCGCCGCATCGACAATCTGCCGGAAGATGCCCAACACCTGCTCGCTGGACCCAGAATCCAGGTTGCCGGTTGGTTCGTCCGCAAGAATTATGGCGGGTTCATTGGCAAGAGAACGCGCGATAGCCACGCGCTGACGCTGACCGCCGGACATCTTGTCGGGGGTTTTGCGGGCATGATCTTCCAATCCCAGCGATGTCAGCAGTTCCATTCCCCGATCATGCATTTCACGGCTGCTACGTCGCTTCAAAGCGCGCATCGGCAGGACAACGTTTTCGAGCGCAGTCAGTTCCGGCAGAAGAAAATGAAACTGAAAAACGAAGCCAAGGCTGGCGAGACGGATCGCGGCGAGTTGCTCTTCCGGAAGCTGGCTGGTTGCCTTGCCCAACACGTTGACCTCACCGGACGTCGGCACGTCGAGGAGCCCGGCCAGATACAGCAGCGACGACTTTCCCGATCCTGACGGACCAGTAATGGCCACGAACTCACCCGGCGCGATCGCCAGATCGATGTCGGCAACCAGCGTGGTCTTGATCTCATCGCCGATGATGCGGGTGGCGTTTCGCAATTCCACCAAGGGAACTTGTGCACTTACGGCCTCACTCACGACGCACCCCGGATTATTTCGACCGGGCGCAGGGAGGCGGCTTTACGGGCCGGAAAATATCCGGCGATCATCGAGGCTGCGAGCGCGACGGCCCCGGCGAGCGCGTAATGCAAAAATGCGTAGTGGATGGGCAAGGTCGTGGCATCCATAAACGGGGATTTTATTTCGATCTTCCCCATACCGACGCTCAGAAAATATCCCAGCACCCATCCTGCAGCCATTCCGATTGTTCCGATGATCAAGGCTTCGGTGACAAAGATACGCCGGACAGTGCGCGAGGGAATGCCAAGCGACTTCATGATCGCGATATCGCGCGTCTTCTCATGAGTGATCGTCGAGACGATATTATAGGTGCCAAAAGACGCGACCAACAGAATCGCTCCAACCACCGCATACATGATGATGTTACGGATTTTGAAGGCGGCCAGCAGATCTTCGTTAGCCTCCTGCCAGGACACGGATTTGTAGCCGGTCTCGGCTTCAATGCGCGCTGCAACATCGCGCGCCGCAAGCGCGTCGGCCGTCTTGATACGGATCTCGTTCACCAGACCGGTCTGACCGGCCAGGATTTGCGCGGTCTTTATCAGTGCATGAACCTGGGTCTCATCAACCTGGCTGATGCCGGTGTGGGAAAACGCAACCACCGTTGCAGCCATTGTTCGCCCGTTGCCGGCAGTAATGGACACCGAGTTGCCGATACGCGCGCCAATTTTTGTCGCAAGCCGATCCCCAAGAATGACCGCGTTGGCGGACTTGTACAAATCGTCCAATGCGCCGTTGCGAACCTGATCCTTCAATTTCGACACCTGTACTTCGCGGCGGGGATCAACACCAACCACATTGGCCGCCGTATCGCGCCCGGCGAACCGGATGACCGCCTTGGCTTGCACGGATGGCGCCACGCCGCCCGGCAGCCAGGCTTCGATTGACGCCATCAGCGCATACGGGTTTTTTATCCCCGGGCGGCTGACCGGCGTCTTCAAGCCGCGAAACGCAACGGCTTCGAACAGATCCTCCGCGGGCTGGCGCGGTGGATGGCGCTTTGTGTCGGTCACCGAAATGTGCGGCATTGCGTCTATCAGCTGAGCAGTGAAATCCCGTTGCGAGCCTTCCATCAGCGCCGCCATCATCACGGAAAAACCGACGCCGGTTGCAACGCCCAATACGCCGACCAGCGTCTGACGTGTCCGCGCCCGCACATGAACCAACGCTATCGACAGTACAAGATTCATATCAGGAGCCCTGAGCGGCGATGCGCACGCGCATCTTGTCGGTGAGTTTCGTCGTGGCCGGCGAAACCAGCCTTTCACCCTCGGCGACACCGGACACAGCTTCGATCATCCTGGTGCCCCGGATGCCGGTTTTTACCGGCACGCGCGCCAGCCTGCCATCACGCACCGCAAATACGTGATTGGCGATGATCGCTTCCGCCGGAACAAGCAGGACGCCGGCACGTGTCTTTGTGATGATATTGGCTTCGACACTCATGCCGATGCGCAGGGGCGTGTCATCCGGCAAACGCAAATACACGCGGAACGTTTTTTTCGCCGGATCCCCCTTAGGGGTTATCGAATGGACCCGCGCCTCGATCGTGCGGCGGCGGAATCCTTCGCTTCGCAGCAAGGCCCTCAGACCTTTGCGAACACGCGGAATATCGTCTTCACTTACGTCAGCGACGATGTGCAGGGGTTTGGGCGGCCCGACCCAGAACAGGATATCGCTGGCTGTCGTTCCTGCAATTTCTCCAACCGCGCCGTCTTCGCGCAGCACTACGCCATCCAGCGGCGCGCGTAGTTCCAGGTCACGGATGCGATCCTTCTGCGCCGCGATGCGAGCATCATATTCCTGGATCTGCGTCAGAAGTTGATCGAGACTGGTCTGGGGAGACACTGCGCGCGCGACCAGCTTGCGAATACGGTCCGCATCGAGCGAAAGCCGCTTGCGGCGAGCCAGCAATTCGGTCAGCAGGGCGCGCTCTTCAAAAGAATCCAGGCGCGCCAGCACTTCCCCTTTCTTCACTGCCTTGCCTTCGCAATTGCACATCCAGACGATGCGCTTGCGCTGCAGGGCTACAACCTTGGCCCAACGCTCGGGCTCGACGACCCCGGTTGCGTAAACCACTTCCGCCGCCGTGCCGCGTTTTACCGCGACAGTTTTCACCGGATGCACGAGCACGCCGTGCTGCCACCAGTACCATCCCCCCACGCACGCGGCGGTGAAAATCAGGAAACCAAGGAGTTTGCGCATAAAACCGATCCGATTTGCGATGGTTGTCCGCATAGCGGCCGAATCCGGCACAGGCCATGACCGGAGTCAATCGCGGGCCAACAAACATGCTCCCCGCGGTGGGCAAAACGATGGCCGCAGTCCAAATCGCGTGATATGTGCCATCTCTACCGACCGGAAGTTAAACGGAGTTTGGCATGCCGCTGGCGCCCGATGCCGCACCAAATGATCTCGACGCCTATTGGATGCCTTTTACGGCCAACCGCGCATTCAAGGCTGCCCCGCGCATGATCGCCCGTGCCAAGGACATGCATTATCATGCTCCGGATGGACGCAGTATTATAGATGCGGCTGCCGGCCTGTGGTGCGTAAACGCGGGGCACAACCGGGAACCGATCGTCCAGGCCATTCAGAAACAAGCCGCGGAAATGGATTATGCGCCGCCATTCCAATATGGCCACGGAAAGGCGTTTCAACTGGCCAGCCGGATAGCGGCGCTTGCGCCGGGTGATCTCGACAACGTATTTTTCACCAACTCCGGGTCCGAAGCCGTCGACACGGCGCTGAAGATCGCAATCGCCTATCACAATGTGACCGGACAGGCGTCAAAGCAGCGACTGATCGGACGCGCTCGCGGCTACCATGGAGTCGGTTTCGGCGGAATTTCAGTTGGCGGCATGTCGCCGAACCGCAAGTTCTTCGGTACGGCGTTGCCTGCGGTCGATCACCTGCCTTCGACCTATGACCGCGACAAGCAGGCCTTCTCCCGTGGCGAGCCGGATTGGGGCGGGCATTTGGCGGACGAGCTGGAAAATATCGTCGCCCTGCACGATGCAACAAATATTGCTGCCGTTATCGTCGAACCCATGGCCGGATCGACCGGGGTGCTGCCGGCGCCCAAAGGCTATCTGCAAAAATTGCGCGCAATCTGCGACAAACACGGATTGCTGCTGATATTCGATGAAGTGATAACCGGGTTTGGACGGCTGGGATTTGCATTTGCGGCACAGCGCTACGGCGTCGTGCCGGACATGATCTGCTTCGCCAAGGGTGTCACATCCGGGACCGTTCCAATGGGCGGCGTAATTGTCCGAAAATCCATCCACGATACCTTCATGAAGGGCCCGGAGCACGCCGTCGAATTGTTCCACGGTTATACTTATTCAGCCCATCCGCTGGCCTGCGCGGCGGGTCTTGCAACGCTGGATGTCTATGCGGGCGAAAACCTGTTCGAGAATGCGCAATCGCTGGAAGAAAAATTCGCCGATGCCGTCCACGGATTGTCGGGCCTGCCAAATGTGACCGACATTCGCACCATCGGACTGGCGGCGGCGATTGACCTTGCGCCGATGGCAAATGCTCCCGGCAAGCGCGGGTATGCGGCAATGGACGAGGCCTTCCATCGCCAAAACATGCTGGTTCGCATAGCCGCAGACACGCTCGTATTGTCGCCGCCGCTGATCATAAATGAAGCGCAAATCGGTGAGATCGCGGACAAGGCGGCCAATGTTATTCGCGCCGTGGCGTGAGCGGAGCCCAGGCCTTACGCGTTAGCTCTTCATCGCGACGCAATCGATGTGCAAATAGCATCCGTCCGGCAACACGCCGTGCAGGGCCTGACGGGCCGGACGCGAATGCTCGTCGGGGAACATTTCGAGCCAGTACTTGTTGGCGTAGGACCTGTCTTTCTGGTCGGTGAAGTAGAGCGTCAGCTTGGCGACATCATCAGGCGAGAAATCCGCCAGTTCCAGAATGCGCCTGAGATGGCGAAACGCCAGGCCGATCTGTTCATCCTTATCCTTCGGAAATGTATTCGTCGCCACATCAATCCCGCCGATGGCCGACGTCATCAAGAGGTTGCCGACAACGGTAGCAGCCGGGATCGGATTGGCATGGGCGGGGATATCGTCTGCATGGATGTTGCGGCGTTTGCTCATGACTTTCTCCCGATTGGCTTGTTCGCAGCGGGCGACGTTATCGCGCAATGACATCGTGCAGCCGGCCGATCAACGCGCGGCGTGCGGCTGGATCGCTGGTGTCCTCGAGCTTGTTGGCAAGTTCCAGAATGAAGGCAGCATATTCATTGTGCCAGTCGCGCTCCAGGGCCGCATCATCGATGCGTTTCCCGGCGCGGCCTTTGGAGGTCGCTTTCGACGCCACCAGCGAAAAGGTTTCGTCGAACATTGGCAGGATGATCTTGTCGATATCTATGCCGCGCTCGGCGGCCAGGGTCCGCAATTCTTCGCGCGCCTCCTGTTCGCCATGGTTGAGGAACAATCCTCCGGCGATCGGCGCGCGCTCCTCGATCCAGGCCAGCAATTCACCCTGATCGGCATGTGCGGAATAATTGCCAATGGACCGGATGTTGGCGTGAACCTTGAACTCAACGCCGTGAATTCGCACGTCTTTCGCGCCACTCGTGATCACATGGCCCAGCGTCCCGGGAGCCTGGTAGCCGACGAACAGAATAGTCGCGCGCTTGTCCCAGATGTTGTTTTTCAGGTGATGTTTGATGCGCCCGGCGTCACACATACCGCTAGCGGAAATTATGATCGCGCCACCCTTGACCCGGTTTATTGCCTTGCTTTCTTCAACGCTTTCGACAAACCGGAATCGCGGATCGCGAAACAATTGCGCATCGTCCATGGCAATGTCGTCCAGCGTTGGCGAATATTTGGCGAAGACTTCGGTCACTTTGCGGGCGAGCGGAGAATCCAAGAACACCGTGGCGTCGGGAATTTGCTTTTCAGCCAGCAGCACGCCGATGTCGTGGAGCAATTCCTGGCTGCGTTCCACGGCAAAAGACGGAATGACAACATTGCCGCCGCGGCGCAAGCCCTCGTCCAGTTCCTTCTGCAGGGCGGCGCGCCGTTTCTCCAGCGTATAGTCGTCGCGGTCGCGGTTTCCATAGGTGCTCTCGCAGACGATATAGTCGAATCCGGCTGGCGCGTCCGGCTCCGGATGAAAAACCTTTTCGTCGGGACCCAAATCGCCGGAGAACAGCATGCGGATGGCGTTTTTCGACTTTTCGTCGTCAAACTGGATTTCCGCCGAAGCTGACCCGAGAATATGGCCTGCGTTCCAGAAGCGCACGCGCACGCCGCCCTCCAGTGTAAACCAGGTCTCATAGTCAACCGGGCGCAGCAGTGCGAGCAGTTCACGGGCGTCGTCGCGGGTGTAGAGCGGTTGCAATTCCTCCTTGCCGCGCCGGCGCTGTTTGCGATTGATGCGCTCAACGTCGGATTCCTGGATCGACGCAGAATCCATCATCATGAACTCAAGCAAATCAGCTGTCGCTGGCGTTGCATAAACGTTTCCTTTGAAACCGTTCTTGATGAGCTTGGGCAACAGGCCGGAATGATCGATATGTGCGTGGGTCAGCACAACATGATCGACCTGCGCGGCGTCGAACGGGAACGGCTCAAAGTTGAGTTGCCGGACAGTGCGATTGCCCTGGAACATGCCGCAATCGACCAGGATGGCGGCTTTGTCGGTCTGCACCAGGGAACAGGAACCGGTTACCGTGCCTGCTGCGCCGTAAAAGGAAATTGCCGCCATTGCGTCCCTGCCCGCCGAATGTGTTTGCGAAATCGTTCCGTGGCCGCTGAAAATGCAGCCAGGCGCTGTATATCAGACGCAGCCTGTATTGCACGCTCGAAGAGCCGCTCAGTAGCGCCAGACCATTTGCTGCAGCCGGGTGTCTATATGGACAATCGCCTTGCGCCGGTAGGTGCCGATACCGTTGATGCCTGGAATACCGCGCGCGAAGCGCGCCACGCGCGATGGCCGGATGCCCGGCACGCGTATGTCAGCCGCGCGGCAGAAGCGATGCATCGACCGGCGCCGGCCGCGGGTGCGGTGACCGGAGGTCACCAAAACCGTCCGGCGAAAATGAAGCCCGATGACGTTGAGCGCGTTGCGCAACGTGCTGTCAAAGCAATGAGTCACGACATGCGGATGGGCGGCTTTCCAATAGCGCCCGACGGCCTGGCCCGGAATGCTCTCATGGGTGTAAGGCCGGGACGGCTGCACAAGAGTGGACCGGCCGCCAGGCGGACCGGCCGGACGGGGAAGAGTTTTGGTTACGCCGTTGACGTCAAGGCTGGCCGGCCCATTGGCTGCGGTCGTGACGATGACGGGCCCTGCCCCGGCGGTAGTTGCGATCGGGCTGGCGGGATGTGCGGCAGCCGATACGACATTGGCGTGGGGTGCGTCCTCGCTCGTTCGGGACCGCTCCAGCCGCTCCTCCGTCGCCGATAACGGCGGTTCGGGGTCGTTGGCTTCCCCAAATCCGGGCGGGCGGCGCGGTTCGGAGAACATTCCGGACAGGAAAGAATTGTCGGATGTCCGCGCAGATGCGACCCGGACCGGAGCTGCAGGCTTGTCTTCGCGCGGCAGATTCGCGGCGGCGGCGGCAGGCGGCAGATTGGCAGGCTGCGCGGCGGACGTTGCCGGTGGCATCGCGCTGACGGCATTTGCTTGCGGCGCTGATACCGGGCTGGAAGCGGCTACAATTTCAGCCCGGTCGCCGAAATCCGGGCGCGGAACCGGCACGGGCGCAAACGCCAGCGCAGCAGAAGCAGCCGGTGGTTTTTCACCCGCCGCGGCAGTCACCACCGCCGAAGGAGTGGCTGGCGCGCTGGCGGATTTGGCAATTGAAACCGATGTAGCGTCCAAGGCAGTAGCCGGTTTGACAGCCGTGATCCCGCTTTGGGTAGCAGAGCCGTCGAGAGAAGCCTGGTGCTGCGCCTTGCAGCCGCCAAGAATCACTGGCCCAAGGCCGACGATGCCCGCGGCCGCAAACCGGCGAATTCTCACCCAATCTTTCAAACAGGCCCCCAAACAATTCCAGAATCAATGTGTTCCGGCCCGCCGCCGGCAAATCGACGCGAACCTATTGCGCAGGTTTCGTTGCGTCAATAGTGGGGCAAGAATGCGGCAGTATCCGTGCCTGGCGCAGTTCGCTGGCGGAAAATTCGCGCCAATGATCCGCAATCCCCCGCCGCCTTGTCAGCGACAGCGCTGCGCGGCCTTGCTAGACACTTCGGCGGCCTCTAAAAGCCGCAGCACGGCTCCCACGCCAGACGAAATTACGCCAGACTGCGAATCGACCATGACCAATTCCTCCTCCAAAGCCGCCAAATCCAACCGTACTGCGGCGCGGCTGCCGCGCGGGCTGGGCGACCGCGGGCCGGCCGACCTTGCGGCAACGCGCAAGATGATGGCGGCGATTCAGGAGACCTACGAGCTATATGGCTTTGAAGCGGTGGAAACGCCGTTCATCGAATATACCGACGCGCTGGGCAAATTCCTTCCCGATCTCGACCGGCCGAACGAGGGCGTGTTCTCGTTCCAGGACGACGACGAGCAATGGCTGTCGCTGCGCTACGACCTGACCGCGCCGCTGGCGCGTTACGTGGCGGAAAATTTCGACAAGCTGCCAAAGCCCTATCGCAGCTATCGCGCCGGTTACGTTTTCCGCAATGAGAAACCCGGACCGGGGCGCTTCCGCCAATTCATGCAATTCGACGCCGACACGGTCGGTGCAGCCTCCACCGCGGCGGATGCGGAAATCTGCATGATGGCCGCCGACACCCTGGAAAAGCTCGGCATTGCCCGCGGCGATTACGTCATCAAGGTCAACAACCGCAAGGTGCTCGACGGCGTGATGGAAGCCATCGGTCTCGGCGGCGAGGAACACGCGGGTACGCGGCTGACCGTATTGCGCGCCATCGACAAGCTCGATCGGCTGGGTTCGGAAGGCGTGCGCCAATTGCTCGGCGAGGGGCGCAAGGACGAAAGCGGAGATTTCACAAAGGGTGCGGGGCTGAGCAACGATCAGGCCGATGTCGTATTTGGCGCGATGAATGGAGCCCTGGATACGGGCACAGGACCGGACATTCTGAAGGAGGGTCTGCAGGAGCTCGCAGAGATCGGAACATTTGTTCAGGCCGCGGGCTATGGCGAGGATCGGATCAAAATCGACCCTTCGGTCGTTCGCGGCCTGGAATATTACACCGGCCCCGTCTTCGAGGCTGAGCTAACTTTCGAGGTAAAGGACGAAAAGGGTCGGCCCGTTCGCTTCGGCTCGGTCGGCGGCGGCGGCCGCTATGACGGACTGGTGGCGCGGTTTCGTGGCGAGCCGGTTCCCGCGACCGGATTTTCCATCGGCGTCTCACGGCTGTTATCGGCACTGGTGGCGGTGCAATCGCCGATCGTCACGGGCGAAGCAATGCGTGGACCGGTCGTCGTCCTTGTCATGGACAAGGATGGTGAATCCATTGCCCGTTACCAGAGCTTCGTGCAACAATTGCGAAGCGCCGGAATTGCCGCCGAAATGTACCTCGGGTCATCGGGCATGAATGCGCAGTTGAAATACGCCGACCGGCGCGGCAGCGCCTGCGCGATTATCCAGGGATCGAACGAGCGCGAGAAGGGCGAGGTCGTCGTCAAGGATCTGATCCTCGGCGGGCAGGTCGCGAAAGCCGCCAAGGACATGGACCGCAACGAATATCTGGCGATGAAGGAACGCCAGCAGGCGAACGTTTCGGAAGCCGAACTCGTTAATGCAGTGAAGGACGTCCTGGGGCGGTACCAGTAAGCACCAGCAAGCATAGCGCATTATTTTGGTTGAACCGGTGCGCTCATTTAAATCTTCATGCAGCTTGTGCGCGTTTTTCCGACCGTGACGAATTCCGCAAAGCACCAATGGTGCAGCATTTCCGCGAACAAATCCGGGCAAAACGGCAGGGCGTTCGTGAATTGAAGCACGCTTCGCGACATAGTGCCCGGATAAATCGACAAGCCTATTTACCGCCCGGTTCTGGATTGTTCACCGGGCGGGCCGCTTCCTATCCGCTGACGTGAGAGCCGGTGAAGAATCCACCCATCACATAATCCTCCGGGACCTTCTGGACAAACAATGGCTCCCTGCCCGCCTCGATATCCTCAATCGCCTGCAGCAATTGACGGCGCATCAGGATAATGGCCCGGTCGGTCGCGCCGAGGTTTTCCGTTGTCCGGTCAACGATCGGCCCCTGCGATTCCGTCACCCAGCGGTCGTGCTCCTGAAAGTTCGCGCCGATCCCGGCATAGGCGCTGTCGATCATGGAGCCGCGATCCTGCAGGAAGCGGTTTTCCAGGTTGCGCACGAAGGTATAGTCGTCGTTCTGGCCATCACAGACATATTTCTTTTGCAGCGCGGCGTCGATCGGGCCTTGTTCGCGATAACCGAGATAGAACTTGATGTGGTTGTGATCGTCCACCGGCACATGCCAATGGGCGGAATAACCGTCGTTTGAATCCGGCGGCGAAACGCGCGGATCTGCGAGCGGCACACCGACAAAAGATGCGCCATTCGGCATGATGAAATTCGTGTAGCGGTTGTACCGTTTACCCTCGCCAATCTCGCGGCTGGTTTCGACTTTCAGGCCCCAGGACGTCTCCTCAACGGCAATCGCGGGCGCGACATCGTCGGCGAGATAGGAGCCATAGGTAATCTGCGCGTCCATATCGACACGATGCAAAAACGACAGGTGTTGCGGATCAATATTGCCTTCATTGCCCTGCAAGTAATTGCACCGATGCAGGGCGCGATTGGTCCAGATGTGATCGGCCGGAGCGCTGAAGAACGGAAACGGCGGCAGGGCCGGCGGATCGCCCTCGCCCATGTAGGCCAGGATCAATCCCGGGACTTCGACACACGGGTAAGCCAGGTGCCGGATGCGATCCTTGTAGTTGGAGTCTGCAGGCTCTCCGGGCTGTTCCATGCATTTGCCGTTTATGTCGAACAGCCAGCCATGATAAACGCAGCGCAGGCCGCCGTTCTCGACCCGCCCATAGCTCAGATCGGCCTTGCGATGCGGACAGCGCAATTCCAGCAAGCCCGGCCTACCGGCGTCATCGCGAAACAGCACCAGGTTCTCACCCATGATGCGCAGCGGAATCGGTGACCCGTCCGCGGGAATATCGGACGCCAGCGCCACCGGCTGCCAGTAACGGCGCAGCAGCCTGCCTCCCGGGGTGCCGGGACCTGTCCGGGTCAGAAGGTCATTCTGATGTTGGGTGAGCATCGGTTTCCTCCGGGTGACTTGCTGGCGATCCCTGCAGCACCATCGTGCCTTGGCGCTGCGGCTTGCGCAAGCCGTCTGCGCATTGCAGTAAGAGCGGTAAACAATACGAGCTGCAGGAGGAATCCATGACCGGATCGAAAATGAACATTCGCCGGGTCGTTACCGGGCACGACGCAAATGGCAAGGCAAAAGTGCTGATCGACGGAATCGCAACCAATGAACGGCCCGGCTCGGCTGCCGGGCAATATTCGGCGCTCATGTGGTGTTCTGATGCAATGCCACTCGACATGGCGATCGGCGAGGATGCCGAAGACATGGGCGCGCGGGTGCTTGGCACTTATCCGCCGGTCAACGGTACCCGCTTCATGATCGCCGAATATCCGCCGGGCAACACGCCGCGCATGCACCGGACCGAGACGGTTGACTACATCGTCGTGCTGGACGGTGAGATCGACATGGAACTCGACGACGGAGAATGGGTGACAATCCGCCAAGGCGACGTGATGATCCAGCGCGGCACCTATCACGCCTGGCGCAATTCTTCCGACAAACCGTGCCGGATGGCCTTTGTGCTCATCGACGCCAATCCGCTTGGAATCGGAAACCCCTTGCCACGAGACGCCGGGCTTGAGCGCGCAAACAAGGCCGCAAGATAGATCGGGTTGCATAACCCGATCCATATCAATGCGTGAAGGTGCTTCTACGCCCAAAGGTGGGATCAAACCCTGGACCGGGAATTTTTCACCATGATCACCAAGCTTGAAGGTTTTCCCGAGCGCGTGTTTGCCTGCCGTATCAGCGGCAAGATTTCACGCGAGGTCTACGACACGCAGATATTGCCAGAAGTGGAAGCGCTACTGGCGCGGCATGGATCCTTGCGTATCTATTGCGAGGCGTCCGGCGATGCATCGGCAGATACCGGAGCCATGTGGGACGATTTCAAACTGGGCGTAAGCCACCTGGCCAGCTGGGAACGCATTGCTCTTGTCAGCGACCATCACTGGACAGGACCCGTTTCAAGGGTAATTTCGTTCCTGCTTCCCGGCCAAACGCGCGGGTTCACCCCCGATCAAAAGGAACAAGCGCGCGAATGGATTTGCGCAGGCCTGACCTGATCCGATAACCCGCCCTTATCCGTATTGGCGGTGCAACCGCGGTAGCTGGCTTTTCGCCAAATGCCGCTACCTGCGGCCATCGGGGATATTGACGCACCGCCGCCAGCGGCGGAAAACTGCGTCAACAATTTCTCCGGGAGGCGCAGGATGGCCGGTATCTTCAGCGGCAACGCATTCAAACTTGGGCTGTTTGGCATCAATTGCAGCGGCGGTTGCTCGTTTTCCGATGCTCCGGAACGCTGGGACGCCGACTGGGATCAAATGGTCGATGTCACGCTAATGGCAGACGAGGCCGGGCTCGAGTTCATGCTTCCCATCGCCCGCTGGCGGGCGCTCGGCGAATCCTACATCTGGTCGAAGTCCTACGAGACATTCACGCAGGCTGCAGCGCTGGGCGCCCTGACCAAGAACATTCACATGGTTGTAACCGCCCATGTGCCCCTCATTCAGCCGGTGATGGCGGCAAAATCAATCATCACCATCGATCACGTCACAAAAGGCCGGGTCGCCATAAACCTGGTCTGCGGGTGGAATGCCCAGGAATTCGCCATGCACGGCCTGACGATCGACGGCGACCGGCGCTACGATCAGGGCTCGGAATGGGTCGAAATATTCAACAAGCTCATGGCCGGAGGCCCCGACTTCGACTGGGACGGCGAGTTCTACAAGCTCAAGCACATGACGACGAATCCGCTACCGGTGCAAAAGCCACGCCCGCCGATCATTTCGGCGGCCTCGTCCTCGGCCGGCCAGGACTTTGCCGCTCGCTCCGCCGACGTGCTGTTCACGGCAATGCACAATATAGATTCAACACTGGAGACAATGGAGCGGTTGCGCGGGCTCGCTGCAACCTACAACCGCGCGCCGGAGATTTTCGTTGAATCCATGGTGGTTGCCCGCCCGTCCCGCAAGGAGGCCGAGGAATACTATCGCTACGCTATGGAAGAACATGCCGATCCCGAAGCGCTGGCCTATTTCCAGAGCCGCAAGATCGAAACGCTCGCAAAGACAACGGCGGGCGGGCAGGCCGATGTCGACCGGCAGATCGTTGCAAACATGCACAGCCCGCGCCACGGCGCGCAGAAGTACGCTGGCCATTTTCCAGGCATGCACCTGTGCATTGGCACGCCGGACGATGTGGCGGCGGAAATCGTCAATATGCACGCAATGGGCATCGGCGGGACTGCCCTGGTCTTCGTTAACTATCTGAATGAATTTCCCTATTTTGCCCAGGAAGTACTGCCGAGGTTGAAGCGGGCAGGCTTGCGAACACCTGCAGCAGGCTGAAACGCCAGATGCTGTCAAAATTTCGGCGTTTGCCCGCGGCAAAGTTCCGGCGCAAAACATTCACTGTAACCGTTAAAATGCATCGCATCCGGGTCCGCGCCTTGATAGAAGGAGCCGACGGAGATTTGGCTTGGAACAGGCAGGTAATTCGGCGGGGAGATCCAAAGCGGAACGGGAGGCGGCCATGCTGGCTTGTCTTTCGGCCGCAGGATACGTGCGCGCCGAGCCCGAGGTATTGCAACCTGCGCCGGTGTTCCTGAACCTGTCCGGAGAAGATATCCGCGGCCGGATTTTCCTGACCAGCGATGCCAGCGGCGCTGAATTTTGCTTGCGGCCGGAATATACGATTCCGGTTTGCCGCGACTACCTCGCCTCTCCCGGCGCCGGGCAGATTGCAAATTTTTCCTATCAGGGTCCGGTTTTCCGCCAGCGCGCGAAGGGCAGGATTGAATTTTACCAGGCCGGCATCGAAAGCTTCGGGCGCAAGGATCGCGAAGCGGCCGACGCAGAAATATTCACGACCGCCCTGGCGGCGGCGGAAGCGGCCGGCGAAACCGGTTTGCGTGTCCGGATGGGCGACGCCGGTCTGTTGACACAATTTCTCGAAAAACTGGACATCAACCGGTTCTGGCTGCGGCGTATCCGGCGCGGTATCATGCGCCACGAACCACTGGACGCGGTTTTTGCGCCATCCACAATCGCCGGTAAAACGACTGATCACTCGGGTGTTCTGGCGGCGCTGGAAGGTGTAGACCGGCGCGGTGCGCAGGCGCTGGTCGAGGACCTCTTGTCGATCGCCGGTATCTCGTCTGTCGGCGGACGCAGCGCCAGCGACATTGCCGAACGTTTTCTGGAACAATCGTCGGTAAAGATGGACGCCAATTTCAGCGCCGAGAAACGCCAATTGATCGAATCCTATTTGCAGGTCTCGGGCGACCCGGACAGGGCATCGACGGAGATCCGTATTCTGGCATCCGATGCCGGCCTCGATATCAACCGGGAAATTGATGATTTTGATGCCCGTACCGGATTTCTAGCGGCTCGCGGCTACGACGTCGCGTCGATCGAATTCTCGGGCGCGTTCGCGCGCAACCTCGATTATTACACCGGATTTGTGTTCGAGGCCTATCAGCAGGGTGAGACACGCGCGCCCCTCGTCGGCGGCGGCCGGTATGACGGCCTGCTCAAGGCGCTGGGCGCCACGGATGATATTCCAGCTGTCGGCGCCGCAATCTGGTGCGATCGCCTGTCGGGCGGAGGGGCGTCATGAGCGCCTTGACCGGGAACGAAACCAACGGCGGCGGCCCGCTGGTCATCGGCATACCGTCCAAGGGGCGGCTGCAGGAGAATACTGCAAAATTCTTCTCGCGCGCCGGCCTGAACGTTGTCCAGGGGCGCGGGGTCCGCGACTATCGCGGTTCGCTCAGGGAACTGGAAGGAGTCGAAATCGCCTTTCTGTCGGCATCGGAAATCGTCCGCGAACTGGCGCTCGGAAACGTGCATTTCGGCGTCACCGGCGAAGACCTGATCCGCGAAGCGCTGGACAATGCCGAAGACCGGGTCGAATTGCTGACGCCGCTCGGTTTCGGTCACGCCAACGTGGTCGTGGCGGTTCCGCAGGCCTGGATCGACGTCCGCACCATGGCCGATCTGGAAGACGTGGCGGCGGCGTTCCGCACGCGCAACGACGGCCAGCGTATGCGGGTGGCGACCAAATACATCAATTCAACCCGCCGTTTCTTTGCCGATCATGGTGTCGGCGACTACCGGATCGTTGAATCGCTTGGCGCGACGGAGGGTGCGCCGGCGGCCGGTCAGGCGGAGCTGATCGTCGACATCACGTCGACCGGCGCAACGCTGCGCGCCAATGCTCTCAAAGTGCTCGACGACGGCGTCATGTTGCGCTCGGAAGCCAATTTGGTTGCGTCACTTGCAGCAAACTGGAACGATACAACGCGCAAACTGGCGCGCAGCATTCTCATGCGCATCTCGGCCGAAGAGGATGCGCGCACTTCGCGCGAAGTGCGGGCGCATGTTCCCGATACGCCGCGGCGTACCGCGCGTGAGGCCGTTGAAGCCTTTGGCGTGCGCGCGTTGTACGGGATTGAGGGCGACATTGTCCGTCTTGTCTGCCCCGCTGCTCAAGTAACCGCGCTCGCTGAATGGCTCATCGAGCGCGGCGCGCAACACATCAGTGTTGGATCGCTTGACTATATTTTCAGCGCGGTCAATCCGCTTTACGACAAGCTGGCAGCCCGGCTGTAACGGTTTCAGCGCAATATCGCGCGACCGATTTCCGCGGGGTTCTTGTGGCGCAGGCTCACCATTGTTTCTCCGGCGCGCAATTGCAATTTGGTTTTCAAGCGCCCGAGGCGCGACAGTTTCTCGGCAACCGGTTTAGCGGCGAAGTGCCCTTCAATCGCCTGTTTTACGCGGTTTGCATTTTCCCGATTGCGCGTCTGCGCAGATGTCCACGGGGAATCCGTCTTCTGCAAAAAAACGCCCGTTGTATTGGCGCAGCGCTCCCTGGTCGCCTCGATCTCGACCAGACCGGCAAGGCCGGCGGCAGCTCGCAATGTAAACGGGTTAAAATTGAAGATGTGTCCGTAGTGAAACATGTTACCGGTTGATTTCAACGCCGAATACTGCTCGATATTCGGGACTTCGACGTAAAAGACGCCGTTCGGTTTCAAAAATCCGGCGATCATCCGCAACGACCCCACCGGGTCATTCAGATGTTCCAGGACGTGATTGAGCCGGATGAAATCGAATTGCTCGCGCGCAAACAGATCCGGGCGCAATTCATCGGTGCGGACGTCAAGGTGCAATTGGCTGCGGCAATAGTCGGCATAACTCTGGTTCGGTTCTATCCCGATGGCATCGGCCTGCGCGGCAACGGCGAATAGAAACTCACCGCTTCCAGCGCCGACGTCGAGGACAAAGCCTGCCTGCCGGATCACATCGCCAAAAGTATCAAAATGATCGCGAACGCGGCGAAAATTCCGGACAATCTGGCGGCCGCGGGGATGGTAGGCGCCCTTGTATTCGACACGATAGCGATTGGTGTAGAAGTCCGATAACTCCGCATCCGACGGGATCGGATCGTTATAGACGAGCCCGCAACCCAGGCACATGCGGGTTGTCAACGGCTTGTTGTGACGGTCGGCTTCCGAAACGACTTCGCTGTCCGGCGATTCGCATGTTGGACAACTCATACGCACCTCTTCCAGGGGGCCTGCGGCATGGACGCAGGCGAAAATCCCCGCCGTCATAGCACTGAAACGCGCAGCCAGAAAACGAAATCACCTACATCATCCCGGGACGTACATCGAACACGCCGGCAGCCTTGCGGGGGCCCATTTGCCATGCAAAATTTCACCCGATTCGCCTTCTTCGGCTACGCCGAAACCCATTTCAAGCGGAGAAAATTGCATGTCCGATTTGTCGCGCCGCAGTATTTTGCTTTTGCCTGCCCTGGTCGCCGCCCCTTATGTGAAGCGAGCACACGCCGCCGTAAGCGGGCGTGCGATTGCGGAAATGCTTGTACTTGGCTTCCATGGCCGGAACCGCAATGCCAAGGGTGCACAAAGTCTTGCCCGGCATGTCGAGGCAGGCCGGGTCGGCGGCGTTTGCTTTCTGGGCCACAACACCCGCTCGCGCGCCGACATCGAAGGCTTGACCAATCTGTTCCAGTCGGCCGGGCGGAAAACCAATCCATTGATCAGCGTCGACCAGGAAGGCGGCGCGGTCCAGCGGCTGGGAAAACGCAGTGGTTACCGCCCCTACCCGGCTGCGCAGGCAATTGCCGCACGAAAGACTGCGGCTCAAGCCCAGGCAATCTATGCGGGCATGGCGCGCCAGTTAAAGGCCGCCGGGTTCAATCTCAATCTTGCCCCGGTGGTAGACCTTGGCTTCCAGCCCAAAAACCCGGTCGTTACGCGCTGGGGCCGGGCGTATGGCAAGACGGGCGCGCAAGCGGCGCGCTATGCCGGAGCATTCGTCAAGGGTCACAGACAGGCCGGTGTCTTGACGGCGCTCAAACATTTTCCAGGCCATGGCTCGACGCTGGTCGACTCGCACGCCCGGCCCGTCAACCTGACGCCCACCTGGCGCAAGGATGAACTGACCCCATTCCGCCTGCTGGCCCGGCAAGGATTGATTGACATCGTCATGAGCGGCCATCTCAGCCACGCAAAACTGACCGGTGGCCTGCCGGCTACCCTTTCTCCACGCGCTGTAGGCCTGCTGCGGCGGGAAGTCGGATTCGATGGCGCGGTAATGACCGATGACCTGGACATGAAAGCCATTCGCTCATCCTACTCCCTGGAGGAGGCCATCATGCGCGCCATAGCCGCCGGGCACGATCTCATCCTGTTGTCGAATTCCCTGAAACCCGATCTCGAACTTCCCCAAAACGTCATCCGTGCGGTGAAGGACGCAGTGGCGCGCGGACGTATCCCCCCTTCCCATATTGAACGCGCCGCGCAGCGGATCGCCAGGCTGAAAGCGCGCGTATAGCCGCAAAACGCTATTTCGAAAGATTTTTCACAGCGTGCGCGGCCGCACATTTTTTCCGGCTGAGTCGCAGTAGGTTCTCCTCATCAGCGAGGCAGCAATAGTGCTTGCCAAGCGCCAGGCAAACGCCTGCCGCTACACATAGAGGAGAAATGAAAATGAATACCATTGCCAAGAAGTTCGTCACCGCCACCGTCGCCGCTCTCTCTATCGGAGCGACGGTTGCACTGACCGCTGCGCCGGCGGAAGCCAAGTTCGGCCGCAAGGGCGCTTTCTTCGGCGGCCTGGCCGTCGGCCTGATCGGCGCCGGCATCGCAGCCCATCACGCGCATGCCTATCACGGTTATGGCTACGGATACGGCTACTGCTACACGAAGAAGCGGCCGGTTTACAACCGCTGGGGTGAATTCCGCGGCTTCCGCTACATCCGCATCTGCCGCTAACACGGCAGCTGGCCGGGATACCGGCCGGACGGAACCTTCCTACGGCTGCGCACACCGGCTGCAGGAAGTTGAAGCTCCCCGGGCACGTCCGGCCCCCGGGGAGCTTCTTTATTCTTGTCCAGCGCCTGCGGTAATTATGCCGGCGTGGCGGGGCTCAACAGCACCGGCCTGTGAACGCCATTTTCATCCGGCTGCATATCGAGGCGCGCGTCGTGCAATTCTATCAGGGTTGAGCGATGCCCGATGGACACAATTGTCGTATCCGGCAGTTCGCGCTTCAACATCTGATAAATGTCATTTTCAAGTTTTTCATCAAGCGCAGAGGTTGCTTCATCGAGAAACAACCAGTCGGGTTTGGCCAACAGCGCATGGGCAACCGCCAGTCTTTGCTGTTCGCCGCCCGAGAACCGCTGACCCCACTCATCTACCATGTGTAACCGGTCGACAAACTGTTCGAGGCGCGCCTTGCTCAATGCCGAAACAACCTGCTCGTCCGCATAGGCATCCTCCGTCGCCGGGTAACTTGCAGCACGCTTTAGCGATCCATTCGCAACATAAGGACGTTGCGGCAGCAGCATGACGTTGACCGCCTCGCCGGGCGTTTTCTCTGGCACTTCAACAGACCCATGACCATAGGGCCAGATGCCGGCAATAGCGCGAAACATGGTCGATTTGCCCGAGCCAGAAGGACCCGTGACCAGGGTCGCGGTCCCCTGGGGCAATACGAGATTGTCGGCGCGTACGATTTCGCGGTCGTTCGGCAGAGTCAGATGCAGACCGCGCAGCGCAAGGTCGCTACCGGGCGCATTCGTTTGCTGGATATGCGGCGGCTCCGTCCCGAGTTGACGCGCCCTTTCAAGAGCCTCGCCAAACGTCGTCAGCCGGTCAATTTCCGCCTTGTATACCGCCAGCGTACGATAGTAATTGACAAAGAAGCTGAGCGCGCCTTCGATCCGGCCGAATGCCTGGGCAGTCTGTGTCATCTGGCCAAGCGTTATCTTGTTCAAAAAATAATATGGCGCGACGATCATGTACGGCAGAACTGGCGAAATCTGGCCGTAAAAACTGGTGAACGTTTCCAGCTTCAAGGTCCGGCGCACGATTCTGAAAAAGTTCTTGATCAGCTCGCCAAAATGCGCCCCGAGGATGGCTCGCTCGGCGCGCTCGCCGCGCAGCAGGGCAACCTGCTCTCCATATTCCCGGAGGCGTGCGAGCGAAAAGCGAAAGTCGGCTTCGTAGCGTTCCTGGCGAAATTCCAGCCTAACAAGCGGCTTACCGATCTTGTGGGTGATCCATGTACCGAATACCGAGTATAAAATGGCCACCCAGAACGCCAGACCAGGAATTACGACATCGGTTCCGGGGATAGCGAAATCGGCAGGGATCGACCACAATATGATCGAGAACGACACGAGGATCGATATCTGCTGTAACAGGACAATCGAAAAGCCATATGTCCGCTCGACATAATTCTTGATGTCTTCGGAGATGCGCTGATCGGGGTTATCCGCCCCCTCGCCTATCAGGCCCATGCGGTAAATGCCGCCCTTGCCGAGCCAGGCGCTCGAATAACGGTCTGTCATCCAGCGCCGCCAATTAATCTGCATCACCGACTTGATGAAATACTCGACGAGCGCACTGACGATGTAAATAAACGCCCAAACTAGAAATACCGTGTACAGCAATTGCCAAAACAGTGCCGCGTCCTTCTTCTGGATGGCGTTGAACCAGTCACGATTGAAAAAACTGAGGCGCACGCTGATCCCGACCTGGGCCTGGTTGATGACGACCAGCGCAGCAATGAGCCATCCTCCAAACCGGCTTTCACGGACCGTGTACGGGCCCAAAAACCCGAGTGAGAACGTTTTCTTGTCCTGGCTTTCGAAATAGGGATCCGCCAGCCTGGTTATCTGGTGAACGACGGGAACGAAGGATATCGTCCAGACGAAAATCCCGAAGATGGCGATCGTCACCGGCAAGCTAACTGGTATTGGCGCGCCCTGGAGAAATGCGGGCCAGAAGCCGGCGCGCAGAATCAAGTAACCAAGGCCCGTGAAAATGTATTCGACAGCGAAAATCCAGGAAAAAACCCGCAGGAAGGCCGAGATCGCTGGCGCACGCCAGGTGGCCCATGCAATGCCCAGGCCGGCAATCGCAACGCCAAGCAGACCAGGATCCGAAAACGGGCCCCAGGAGTTGCTGGCTTCCAGGAACGCGGCGGCGGCCAGGCACAAAACGCCAACGGCCGCGACAAGCAGACTTAAAATTTGCATTAGAAATTTCCCGTTGCTGACGACCTAATAGCGGCAACAGCGATCAAAGCAAACCGGGAACATTGGAGCCCGCCTCACAATCCGGTCAGCTGGAGGGCCCACCGGTGCTTTCGCAAGGCGGCCGGTCACGCCTCGTCATCGGCGTCGTCGCCGATATGGGTCTCGCCATTCACCGCTGCCACCAGACGCGGCGAGGGTTTGAACGTCAAGACGCGGCGGGCGGTAATCGGATATTCCTGGCCGGTCTTGGGATTGCGTCCGATCCGCGGGCGTTTTGCACGAACGTTGAATGTGCCGAAACCGCGCAGTTTCACAGCTTCGCCACGCACAAGGGCGGCGCTGACCGCCTCCAGCGTTGCTTCGACCATGTCACGCGCTTCATTGCGCGTCAGCCCCGGGGGGCCGGCAACGTTTGCAACCTGCAACAGATCCTGTCTGGTCAGCGTCCTGTGCGCCATACCACCACCCCTTGTCATGTCTGCGCATGCCTGACAGGCTGACGCGCACATTGCGTGGCCCCATACCAAGAGGTGGTCCGCATCCTCTTACAGGCCATCTCCGTTACCCGGATGACTTCTTGCTTCCGGATAACAAAGACAAATTTCGTCCGCGAGTCAAAGACTAAATGCGTCCGGGGCAGCCAGCGCCCCGCCTGACTTTGCGTTAGCCGATCGAAGACTTTCAACTCGGGCTGCATGGACCCAGCGGGTACACCGCCAGAAGCAATTCAGGCCGCGGAAGCCGCGGCCTGAACAATTCGCTTACGAAACGATGGACTTGCCTAGAAGTCCATGCCGCCCATGCCGCCGGGAGGCATGCCACCGGGCATCGCCGGAGCATCCTTTTTCGGCAGATCCGCTACCATGGCCTCGGTCGTGACCAACAGACCGGATACCGAAGCTGCGTCCTGCAGGGCAGTACGTACGACCTTCGCCGGATCAACAATGCCTTCCTTGACCATGTCGCAGTATTCCTCGGTCTGCGCATTGTAGCCATAGGTCTGCGACTTGTTCTCGGAGATTTTGCCAACGATAATCGAGCCTTCAACACCGGCATTTTCAGCGATCTGGCGGATTGGAGCTTCAAGCGCACGGGCAACGATGTTGATGCCGGCTTGTTCGTCAGGATTCGCACCAGACAATTTGCCAACCGCTATCTTGGCGCGCAGCAGGGCAACGCCACCGCCCGGAACGATGCCTTCTTCAACCGCAGCGCGGGTTGCGTTCAGGGCGTCGTCAACGCGGTCCTTCTTCTCTTTCACCTCGACCTCGGTCGCACCGCCAACGCGGATCACCGCAACGCCGCCAGCCAGCTTGGCCAGTCGCTCCTGCAGTTTCTCGCGATCGTAGTCGGACGTGGTTTCCTCGATCTGAGCCTTGATCTGGGAGACGCGGCCCTCGATGTCCTTCTTGGCGCCGGCGCCATCGACGATCGTGGTGTTTTCCTTGTCGATGCGGACCTTCTTGGCGCGGCCGAGCATGTCGATGGAGACGCCTTCCAGCTTGATACCGAGATCTTCGGCAATCATCTGGCCGTTCGTCAGGATGGCGATGTCTTCCAGCATCGCCTTGCGGCGATCGCCAAAGCCCGGCGCCTTGACAGCGGCAACCTTCAGACCACCACGCAGCTTGTTGACCACCAGGGTCGCAAGAGCTTCGCCCTCAACATCCTCGGCGACGATCAGCAACGGCTTGCCGGTTTGCACGACAGCTTCCAGAACCGGAAGCATCGGCTGCAGCGAAGACAGCTTCTTCTCGAAGATCAGGATATAGGGGTCTTCCAGCTCAACCAGCATCTTCTCGGCGTTGGTGATGAAGTATGGCGACAGGTAGCCGCGGTCGAACTGCATGCCTTCGACGACGTCAAGCTCGGTATCAGCGGTCTTGGCCTCTTCGACGGTGATGACACCCTCGTTGCCGACACGCTGCATGGCGTCAGCGATCA
>CAZTMN010000023.1:0-45179 GCA_964615275.1 uncultured Beijerinckia sp.
AGGATCCGGGCGCCGCTTCACTTGCGGTTGCTGGCGCCGAAGCGCCGCCGTCCTGGTTGCCGTTGCCGGTGGCGGATGTCGAGTTTTCGCCTGGCGCGGGAAGCGATGCCGCCGCGTCCTCTCCGCTCGCGTTCATTTCACTTGCGGTTTCGTCACTTGCGGCTTCGTCACCTGCGCCATCCTCGTTGGCCGCGTTTTGGCCACGCCTGCGTTGACGGAAGCCACCACGCCCTACGCGCGCGCGCCGCGCCGTCCTGTCGGAGTGGGCGATGCTATCATCGGCACCATTCGTGTCGTCGCTCGCCGACACTCCGGCTGCATCGGATTCCGGACTGGCGCCAATATCCGTCGACCCGAATTCGGCGCTTTCCGCCGCGGCGGAATCAGGTTGTCCATTGGTTTCTGCTATATAGGCCAGCCCATCGTCGGACGGTTGCGGCGCTTCGGCGGAAATTCCGCTCGGGTCGCGTTCGCCGCGGACACGGCGCCTGCGGCGTCTACGGCGTTTTTGATTGTCGCCGTCCGGATTTTCCTCGCCAGCCGCCTCCGATGCTGTTTCCGTGGAACCATTATCGGCGGCTTCTTCGTTGGCCGGATCATCCGCCGGGTCGCTGTTCCGCCGTCGCCCGCGGTTGCGTTGTCCGCGCCTGCCACGGCTTCTGGCTGGCCGCTCTTCATCGCCGCCGGCGGCTTCTTCAGCATCGGCCTGGTTCTCGCCGGCGGGCGCATCTTCCTCATCGGCAGGTGAACTGAACTGCAGGGCCGGGTTCTCCGACGCCACCGGCGCTGTTGCCGGTTCGCCACACTCGATCGCGTGATACGTGGTACCAGTGAGACCGTCGTCGGCATCGATGCTCAAGGCAACGCCAAAGCGCTGTTCCAGCTCGGTGAGCGTCGCCCGTTTCTGGTTCAGAATATACAGCGCCACTTCCGCACGTGTTTTGACGAAAAGATTGAAATTGTTGTTGCGCAACAGCGCTTCCTCGATCAATCGCAAGACGTGCAGGGCAATCGAGGCAGTGGAGCGAACATGGCCAGAGCCCTGGCAATGCGGGCAAACGATGCTTGATCCCTCGAGGACCCCGGTACGCATGCGCTGGCGCGACATTTCCAGAAGGCCAAAGTGCGATATCCGGCCGACCTGGATGCGGGCGCGATCGCTCTTCAGCGCGTCCTTCATTCGCCGCTCGACCGCCCGGTTGTTGCGGTGCTCATCCATGTCGATGAAATCGACAACGATAAGCCCGGCCAGGTCGCGCAAACGCAATTGCCGCGCAATCTCGTCGGCCGCCTCCAGGTTTGTGCGCAACGCGGTGTCTTCGATGTTGTGCTCGCGGGTGGAACGCCCCGAATTGACGTCGATGGCAACGAGCGCCTCGGTCTGGTTGATAACGATATAGCCACCGGATTTCAGCGTTACGTTTGGCGAAAACAGCGAGTCCAGCTGCGGTTCCACACCGGAGCGGGCAAAAATCGGCTGCTGCTCGCGCCAAAGCTTCACGTGACGGGCGTGCGAGGGCATCAGCATCCGCATGAAGTCCTTGGCTTCGCGGTGGCCCGCTTCGCCAGCGACGATCACTTCATCCACATCCTTGCCGTACAGATCGCGGATTGATCGCTTGACGAGCGACCCTTCCTCGTAAACCAGCGTCGGTGCGCTGGAGTGTAGCGTCATTTCCCGCACGCTTTCCCACAGGCGCAGCAGGTATTCGAAGTCACGGCGAATTTCCTGATTTGTCCGCGACGCACCTGCGGTTCGCAGGATGACGCCCATGCCGCCCGGAACATCGAGATCCTGGGCGATTTCCTTCATCCGGCGGCGATCCTCGCCATCGGTAATTTTGCGCGAAATGCCGCCGCCGCGCGCAGTATTGGGCATCAGAACCGAGTACCGGCCGGCGAGCGACAAATAGGTGGTCAAGGCGGCGCCCTTGTTGCCGCGCTCTTCCTTGACAACCTGGATCAGCATGATCTGGCGGCGCTTGATGACTTCCTGAATTTTGTACTGGCGGCGCGCGCGGCGCGGCGCGGGTTGAATATCCTCTTCGCTGTCGCCACCGACCTGCTCTACTTCTTCGTCATCCTCGCTGTCTTCTCCGCCATCCTCGTCGTCGTCGTTTTCGCCGTCACTTTCGCCGGAATCATCGTGCAGTTCACCGGCAAATGCAGGCGCATCGTCCGCCTCTGGGGGGTCGAAGTCGCCGGTCCTTTCATCGCCAGGGCTTGCAGATTCGCTGTCCGCCGCGCTCAATTCGCTCCCTGTAGAAGCGACAGATTCCTGAGCGGCAGCGTCCTCCCGGTCATCGGCGCCGGCAACAGCGTTTTCCCTGGCGTCCCGCGAGCCTTCGGCGGCATCCTGAACGCTGGTTTGAGTCTCATCGCCATCGGGTTGGGGAACGCCGTCAGGTGTCGATGCCGAAGCTACGTCACCGGCGGGCGCGTCTGCAGAGACCGGTTCTCCCGCGGCGTTTGGATCAATTGTCTCGGTAGCCGAGCCAACATCGTTCGGCGTTTCGGCGTTTTGATCCTCGTGCGATGCTGAAACCGGTTCAGATTGGGCTGAGGTATCCTGTTCGCCATTCTCACCGGCCAAGCCAGGGCCGGCAGAGTTGGCATCATTTGACGGATTGGCGTCCTGTTCGAAGTCTGCGGTCTCACCCTCTTCGGCCGGAACGTCGGTGCTGACCGTTTCATCGCGATTGGCCGAACGGCGAGCCTGGCGGCCGCCACGCCGGCGCCGGCCTGTGTTGCGGCGATTGGAACGCCTTTCCTCTTCGTCGGCTTCCTCGCGCTGTTCGCGCGCTTCGTCCTCAAGCAGCGCCTGACGGTCAGCCACCGGGATCTGGTAATAGTCAGGATGGATTTCCGAAAATGCCAGGAAACCGTGCCGGTTTCCGCCGTATTCCACGAAAGCCGCCTGCAGGGACGGCTCGACGCGGGTTACTTTCGCCAGGTAAATATTACCGCGTAACGGCTTTTTGTCGGCTGCTTCAAAATCGAATTCTTCTATCCGGTTACCACGTAGCACCACTACCCGGGTTTCTTCCGGATGGGATGCATCTATCAGTATCTTGTTGTTTGACATTGAATACTCTTCCGGTCCCGCGGGATTCCGGCAGTGCGCTCAACAGGCACGGTGGTTGCCGCCCGGGTGGGGTCAACGGGGCCTGCGTGCGCAGCAATGGAAGTGTCGGGACACATGTTGGGGGTGTTAATCGACCGGAAGCCGAGTTGATCTTTCGACTGCCGGTGGAATGGATTGCCGCGGCCAGATTGTCAGTGCGGGCACCGCCGTTCGCGATAATGCGGTACGACAATTTGTGCTCGATACGTGCTGGCGCTGATCGCGCGGCGTGAAAATACATATTGATTACCCAGATCGGCGGGCCTTGCGGCAACGCCAGC
This sequence comes from uncultured Beijerinckia sp., assembly GCA_964615275.1. GTDB lineage: Bacteria > Pseudomonadota > Alphaproteobacteria > Rhizobiales > Beijerinckiaceae > Terripilifer. The sequence continues at coordinate 3,406 of CAZTMN010000023.1, forward strand.
CCACGCCTGCCTGATCGCGGGAACCCCGGTCCAACTCTATGGACCCCGGCGCAAACCTTTCGATTCTTGCGATTTTTCGGGACATTCCCCGATTTCAGGCAAGCCGAACCAGGCGCCGGTGGATTCCGCATCCGTTGAACTCAAAACAGATTCTCTGGCGCGGTTGACGTTACTTAAGGCGAGTTTATCTGGTTTGGCAAGTGTATTGCTGCGCATCTGGTTACTTTTGGCGCAATGCAATCTGACGCCGGTACATGGCATTTCATAGGGTGATAAGGCCATGTTACAGGTATGTCCTGAATTCGTTACCGCCTGTTAACCAGATCGCCGCTACACACGGTACGAGGGGGTTGATATTTTACCACCTGCCAGAACATCATTATGGCAAGTCACCAAGACAGAACGACAGGCAACGGAGCCGACAGCCTGTGAGATGCTGGTTATCATATCGCCGAATTCCCATAGGCGCCGTCGGCGAGTACCGGCGGGCTGTCCAATGTTCAGCCTGCCCATCACCGCGGAATTTGAAGTTTCACGGGTTGGCCCTTGCATTGATCTTTGGCTTGGCCGCCGTAAATTTTGTCAATCCGGCTGCTGCGGTTGAATGGAACCTGCGCAAGGTATTTGCGCCAACCAACCTTCCTGATGCGATATGGGGACACAAAAACAATGCGATCAAAGGTCTGCTGAAGCCGGTCGTTTTCCGGTTGCGGGCCGCCAAGCGCGGAAAAATAACCCGCCTTGAGCTGACAGCTACGCAAAAATTCAATGTCGACGCTTTTCTGCTCGCCAACCCGGATCGCGTCATAATCGATTTGCCGGCGGTATTGTTTCAGTTTGAAGCGTCTGGCCGCAACGGAAAACGACCTGAGGCGCCAAAGCCGACAGGCCTGATCCGGACCTACCGATTCGGTTCGCTTGGCAAGGATCGGTCGCGAATCGTGGTCGACCTTGCTGCGCCGGCAAGGATTGCCAAGGTATCGACGGTCAAAATCGCTTCAACGGTCCATCGCATGCGGGTCGATCTGAGGGAAAGCGGCAGGGCCAGTTTTGTCACCGCCGCTGCGGCGGGCCGCAAGGAGGCCCTCGCGCGCAGCCGCAAAGCTGTTAACGGAATCAAGGGGTTCAGCCCGGTCTCGGGTGGAAAACCGGTTATCGTGATTGATCCGGGACACGGCGGCATCGATAGCGGCGCCCGCGGCGAGGCCATTGCGCCGGAAAAAGCCATCGTGCTGGCGTTTTCCAAGGCGCTGGCGAAAAAGATCGCAAAATCAGGTAAGTACAAGGTTGTTCTTACACGGCAAAGTGACGTCTTTGTCCCACTTGCGGAGCGAGTGGCCATTGCCCGGCGCGCGAAAGCCAGACTTTTTATTTCGATCCATGCCGATTCGCTAAATCAGAAATCGGTGCGCGGTGCGACCGTCTACACTGTTTCCGATCGCGCTTCGGACAAGCACGCGGAACGGTTTGCGGAAAAAGAAAATCGTGCCGACGAAAAGGCCGGATTTGAGCAACCCCGGGTAGATTCGGAGCTGAACGACATATTGTTCGATCTTACCAGGCGGGAGACTCGCGCCTTTAGTCACATATTTGCGCACAAACTGATCCGGCGGTGGTCAAAGGTCGGCAAGCTCAACAAAAATCCCCATAGATCAGGTGGATTTCACGTCCTGAAGGCGCCTGATGTGCCTTCGGTGCTGCTTGAACTTGGATACATATCGAGCGCCAAGGACGCCGCGCTGCTGGACAGCAAGGAGTGGCGCGTCTCGGCTGCCTCGGAAGTCAGCATGGCCATTGATCTGTTTTTCAAAGCCCGGAACGGCGTCGTAAAGGCAGATGCCGCATCGCCGAAAGGCGGTGGGAACGGCTCCCGCCTTGCTTCCACGGAAAAGGGAAAGAAGGGTGGTGAACAGTGATCGGACAGACGATTGGGCAGGCGGGGTTATTGTGGTAGTTTTGTTCGAGCAAGTGTGTTCTGCGGTTCCTGGCCCGTCGAACAGGGGTATTGTTCGGCCCCTGTGACCTTTGGTCGGGTTTTGCGTATGCGGCCAGTCAAGAAATGACCACATTGGGCCAGCACACATGCGGCGGGTTTGGTGCGTTCGGGCGCGTTTGGCAGTTTATGCAGGTTTGCCAGGGTTCGCGGGTACAGCGTGTTTGTTCCCCACGGCAGCTGGAAAAGGACAGTATTTATGCGGCGGATCGGCCGGTTTTTTGGGTTCCTGTTTGCTTTCGGCACTATCGTATTCCTGATTGGCGCAGCGGTGGCCGGTGGCCTGATTTGGCACTATCAGCAGAACCTGCCTGACTACACCCAGTTGCAGAAGTACGAGCCGCCGGTAATGACCCGCGTGCACGCTTCGGACGGCAGCCTGCTCGCCGAATACGCGCGCCAGCGGCGGCTGTTCCTGCCCATCAATGCGATCCCGCCACTGGTCAAGCAGGCATTCCTGTCCGCCGAGGACAAGAATTTCTACAGCCACCCGGGAATTGACGTTGAGGGCCTGGCCCGCGCCATCGTCATCCTGGTGCGCGGCGACCGGCGAGTGCAGGGCGCGTCCACGATCACGCAACAGGTCGCCAAGAACTTCCTTTTGACCAACGAACGCACGTTCACCCGCAAAATCCGTGAAATGCTGCTCGCGTTCAGAATTGAAGCGGCATATTCGAAGGACAAGATTCTCGAGCTGTATCTCAACGAGATTTACCTGGGGCTTGGAGCCTACGGCGTGGCGTCCGCCGCGTTGCAATATTACGGCAAGTCGGTTCATGAGTTGACGCTCTCAGAAGCCGCCTATCTCGCCGCCTTGCCGAAAGCGCCGAGCAACCTGCATCCATTCCGCAATACCGAAGCGGCGATCGCCCGGCGCGGTTACGTTATCGACCGGCTGGTCGCCGATGGCTACATCAGTTCTGAGGAGAGTGAAAAGGCCAAGAAGGAACCGCTTGGCGTCAACCCCCGTCAATTGTCGCCAAATGCCATGGTTGCCGGCTATTTCGCTGAAGACGTGCGCCGCGAATTGCTGGAGCGATATGGCGAGAAGAAATTGTATGAAGGCGGTCTGTCGGTTCGCACGACGCTCGATCCGAAGATGCAATTGCTTGCCCGGAAAGTGCTCGTCGACGGCCTCGTGCGCTACGACGAGTCCCGGGGTTTTCGCGGACCGATGCGGGTTATCGACGTCAGTGCGGACTGGGGCAAGACCCTTGCGGGGGTACCCGCGCTCAGCGATGTAAAACCGTGGCAGCTGGCGGTCGTGTTGAGCGTTTCAGGGGACTCAGCGACTGTGGGCCTGCAACCGTCGCGCGAAAAATCCGGCGCCATAGGGCGCGACCGGGTCACCGGGCTACTCGGGCCAGCCGGCATCAAGTGGACGCGGCGAAAGCGGGCCAGCGATATCCTCCGGGTCGGGGATGTAATTTATGTCGAGCCGTTGAAGAACAGGGCTGGAGAATACCGGCTCCGGCAAATTCCTGAAGTTTCCGGCGGCATAGTTGCGATGGATCCGTTTACCGGACGTGTCCATGCGATGGTCGGCGGTTTCTCGTATGACCAGTCCGAATTCAATCGCGCCAGCCAGGCGCAGCGCCAGCCGGGATCGTCGTTCAAACCGTTTGTCTACGCGACGGCGCTGGACAACGGCTACACGCCTTCATCGGTTGTGCTCGATGAGCCGGTCGAGATTGATCAGGGTAACGGCGAAATCTGGCGGCCGAGCAATTACGACGGCAAACCGACAGGGGCTCATACCCTGCGCTACGGGATCGAACGGTCAAAGAACCTCATGACCGTGCGGCTGGCGCGCGACGTAGGCATGCCGCTCATTGCCGAATATGCAAAACGCTTCGGCGTTTACGATGATATGAAGGCCGTTCTCGCCATGTCCCTCGGCGCCGGCGAAACGACCGTTTTGCGCATGGTCACCGCCTATTCCATGATGGCCAACGGCGGACGGCGGATACGTTCCACCCTCATCGACCGTATCCAGGATCGCTGGGGGCGCACTATTTACCGGCACGACAAGCGCGCCTGCCGCGGCTGTTCGGCGAAGCATTGGGACAACCAGAACGAGCCCGTTCTGATCGACCGCCGCGAGCAGGTTCTCGATCCGCTAACGGCCTATCAGATCACATCGATGATGCAAGGTGTCGTCGAGCGCGGAACTGCAACGGTCGTCAAGCGGGTTGTTCGCAAGACAATGGCGGGCAAGACGGGAACCACCAACGACGCCAAGGATTTGTGGTTTGTCGGTTTCTCGCCGAACCTGGCGGTGGGCGTCTATCTTGGCTATGACCGACCGCGTTCGCTGGGCCGGCGCGCAACGGCGGGGCAATACGCAGCGCCGATTTTTGCCGCGTTCATGAAGGAAGCATTGAAAGACCAGCCGGACGTGCCTTTCCGCGTTCCTCCGGGCATAAAGCTGATTTCGATCAATCCAAAAACGGGTCTGCGCGCGCGTGGTGGCGGTACGATCCTTGAGGCTTTCAAGCCGGGTACTGCGCCACCGGACACCTACTCGGTGATCGGCGAGGCCCAGGAGAATACGCGGGTGCGGATATCGCCTGCGGCGGACCGGCGGATCGGATCGGGTACCGGCGGCTTGTACTGAGCCAGCAGCCAATCTATGTAGGGCTCATCCGCCCGCGGGCCGCGATTGCGCCTGCATCTTTTTCCCGTTGATCTGAAGGACGATCTTGCATGCGCGCCGAAGCCGAAGCGCTGGTTGAAGACATCAAGCAATCCGCGGGATTGCTGAGGAGGCATCTTTGACGTCGATGCCTCAACCCGGCGCCTTGCCGAATTGAACGCGAAAGTCGAAGATCCCGACCTGTGGAACGACGCCGACGAAGCCCAGAAGATCATGCGCGAACGCACCGCGCTGGAAGACAAGCTCGGCGCGCTGTCCCTGATTGAGCGGGAATTGGATGACGCAATTACCCTGATTGAACTGGGCGAGGCGGAAGGCGACGGCGACACCGAGGCCGAGGGGCTTGAACAGCTCAGACAGCTGCGCGCCGATGTCGATCGCCAACAGCTGGAGGCGCTGCTTTCCGGTGAAGCCGATTCAAACGATACGTATGTGGAAATCCATTCCGGGGCAGGCGGCACCGAAAGTTGCGACTGGGCCCGCATGCTCCTGCGCATGTATACACGCTGGGCCGAGCAGCAGAAATATTCCGTCGACCTGATCGAGGAAACAGCAGGCGAAGAAGCCGGGATCAAATCAGCAACCTTGCTGATCAAGGGCTTCAATGCGCACGGCTGGATGAAAACGGAATCCGGCGTCCATCGTCTGGTGCGTATCTCTCCATTTGATTCCAACGCGCGCCGCCACACGAGTTTTGCATCCGTGTGGGTTTATCCCGTTATCGATGACAAGATCGAAATTGACGTCAACGAAAGCGATTGCCGTATCGATACCTATCGCTCGTCAGGCGCCGGCGGGCAACACGTCAACACGACCGATTCCGCGGTGCGCATTACCCATGTTCCAACCGGTATCGTGGTTGCCTGCCAGTCTGAGCGTTCGCAACACAAGAACCGGGCGACCGCATGGAACATGTTGAGGGCGCGGTTGTACGAGCGGGAACTGGAATTGCGCGAGGCGGCCGCAAGCGACATTGAGGCCAGCAAATCGGACATTGGCTGGGGCCACCAGATTCGCTCCTACGTCCTGCAGCCTTACCAGATGGTGAAGGACCTGCGCACGGGAGTGGTATCGCAATCGCCTGACGACGTTCTTGACGGCGACATCGACACGTTCATGCATGCGGCCCTGGCCCAGCGTATCCACGGTGGCGGACCGGAAAATCTCGAGGATGTAGAATAATCGCGTGTTGTACGCGCGCCCCCGCTTCGCATGCCATTTCTGGGAAAGTCCGGCACGGTGCCTCCGCTACAGGCATCGGACAGGACAGGCTTCCGGCAGGGTGGCGCGCCGAATGTTTCTTCTTCGGCTGTGAAGGTGCTAAAATACAAGCGAACGGAAAAAGCGAGATATCATGGCCAATTCTTACGACGTCATCATCATCGGCTCAGGTCCGGGCGGCTACGTGACCGCAATTCGTGCGGCCCAGCTTGGCTTCAAGACTGCAATTGTCGAACGCGAGCACCTCGGCGGAATTTGCCTGAACTGGGGTTGCATTCCCACGAAAGCGCTGTTGCGCTCGGCGGAAATATTCCATTTCGCCAACCACGCGAAAGATTATGGCTTGAAGATCGACGGCAAAATCAGCTTTGATCCGAAAGCCGTGGTGGAGCGGTCGCGCGGCGTCTCCGGGCGGCTGAATGGCGGCGTCGGATTCCTGTTGAAGAAAAACAAGGTTGACGTGATCTGGGGTGAGGCGGAGATCGTCAAGCCGGGCGAAATCAAGGTTGCCGCGCCGAAGAAAAAAGCCATGGAACCGCAGCATCCGGCGCCAAAGGGAACGCAAGGGCCGGGGAGCTATAGCGCCAAGCACATTATCATCGCCACCGGCGCGCGTCCCCGGGTGCTACCGGGCATTGAGCCCGATGGCGAGCGGATCTGGACTTATTTCGAAGCCATGGTGCCGAAGAGCTTCCCCAAGTCGCTGGTCGTCATGGGCTCGGGCGCCATTGGCATCGAGTTCGCCAGTTTCTACCGGACCATGGGGGCCGACGTCACCGTGGTTGAGCTCTTGCCGCAGGTCATGCCGGTCGAGGATGCCGAAATCGCTGCGCTGGCGCGCAAGCAGTTCGAAAAGCAAGGCATCAAGATCATGACGTCGACCAAGGTGACCAAGGTCGCCAAGTCGAAGTCCGAGGTCACTTATACGCTCGAGGACGAAAAGGGAAAAACCCAGACGCTGAAAGCGGAGAACCTGATTTCCGCCGTCGGTGTTACCGGCAATATCGAAAATCTCGGCCTCGAGAAACTAGGCGTCAAGACCGATCGCGGTTGCATCGTCATCGACGGCCTGGGACGCACCAACGTTCCCGGCATTTACGCGATCGGCGACGTTGCCGGGCCGCCCATGCTCGCTCACAAAGCCGAACATGAAGGGGTTATCTGCGTCGAGGCGATCAAGGGGCTTAATCCGCATCCGATGGAAAAGACGATGATTCCCGGATGCACCTATTGCCACCCGCAGGTCGCCAGCGTTGGTTTGACCGAGGCGAAGGCAAAGGAGCAGGGCTACAAGATCAAGGTCGGCCGCTTTCCGTTCATGGGCAACGGCAAGGCGATCGCGCTGGGAGAACCCGAAGGCCTGGTAAAAACAATTTTCGAGGAAAAGACCGGCAAGCTGTTGGGCGCGCACATGGTCGGTGCGGAAGTGACCGAACTTATCCAGGGCTTCGTGGTGGCGATGAATTGCGAGACGACAGAGGAAGAACTCATGCACACGGTCTTCCCGCATCCGACCCTGTCCGAGATGATGCACGAAAGCGTGCTCGATGCCTATGGGCGTGTCATTCATACATAAGAGCTGTGCTTGATTGATCGCCAGCGGGGCGTCAGCTTCCATGCAGGACTGGCCTTGAAGAAAGAGCCCGGTGACGACTGACAGATTTGTGCAAGTTCCATATTGAAAGGACAGTGCGATGAACGAAGTTTACCGTGTTCTGGGAACCCCTGGCGTCGGATTTTTTTCGCTTCTGATTATTGGCGCGCTCGCCGGCTGGATCGCCGAGAAGATTACCAAGTCCGATCACGGCATCCTGACCAATATCGTTGTCGGTATCGCCGGTTCGTTCGTCGGTTCCACCCTTGCTACCTCGTTCAATATTGCAGTGAATGGCGGATTGGCGCGCCTGCTCGCCGCCGTTGTCGGCGCGGTGATCGTCGTTTACGGCTGGCGACTTATCAGGGGCCGGCAAGATCCGCCGCAACAGCAGGCCGGCCAGGGCCAACCCATGCCTCCCGATGGCCAGTCTTACGGCAATCAACCCCAGGGTAATCAGCCTTACGGCAATCAACCATACGGGAATGCTCCGCAAGGCAATCAACCAATGTCGCCGCAGGGTGGCCAGTATGACAGCGGCGGACAGCCACAGGATGGGTACGGCAATCCGCAAGGTGGCCGGTATGGCAACCAGCCGGGCCAATATGGCGAACCGCAAGGTGAATGGATCAATGAACCGCCTCCGGGATACCAGGGTGGGGACCAGGGCGGTTATGGCGAGCCTCCACAGCAACCGGGCCGCGGCAATTATCGGGACCGGCCGCCGTACGACAACAACAGCCCGCTTGATCGCAAGTGAACAGGCGATGTGCCGCCAATGCGTACTTCCGCGTAAAACGGAACTGGCAATTGCGCCGTTAACGGCTAAATTAATGCCAGGGAATTCTCCAGACCAGACGCCGGACAATGGCCGTATTGTTAGATACTCTGAACAACGACCCACGCGCCAAGGATCGCGCCAAGGATCGCGCCAAGGATCGCACCAAGGATCGCACCGAGGATCGCTCCAGCGGTGCGGAGCGGCCGCGCCATCCTGAAAAGGCGCATCGGCCGGACCAGGAAGTCCTGCGCAAGCCGGACTGGATCCGGGTCAAGGCGCCGGGATCGCCGGAATACGCCCGGACCAGGGCAATTGTCAAAGAGCACGCCCTGGTCACGGTCTGTGAAGAAGCCGGCTGTCCCAATATCGGCGAATGCTGGGAAAAGAAGCACGCCACGTTCATGATCATGGGGGATACCTGCACGCGCGCCTGCGCCTTCTGCAACATCAGGACCGGTATTCCCGAACCGCTGGACCGGGATGAGCCGGCGCATGTCGCCGATGCAGTCGCCAAACTCGGTTTGTCCCACGTGGTGATAACATCGGTCGACCGCGATGATCTTGATGATGGCGGCGCGGAACACTTCGCGCTTACCATTCAAGCTATAAGGAACGTGTCGCCGCAGACTACCATCGAGATTCTGACGCCGGACTTTCTGCGCAAACCCGGTGCGCTGGAGGTGGTTGTTGCGGCAAGGCCGGATGTCTTTAATCACAACCTGGAGACGGTTCCCTCGAAATATCTGCGCGTTCGCCCCGGCGCCCGATATTTTCACTCGATACGTCTGCTGCAACGGGTCAAGGAGCTTGACCCCGGCATCTTCACGAAGTCGGGCATCATGGTTGGCCTTGGCGAAGAGCGCGAGGAAGTGCTGCAATTGATGGATGATCTGCGTTCGGCCGACATCGATTTCCTGACGATTGGCCAGTACCTGCAGCCAACCCGCAAACACCATCGGATCGTCCGTTTCGTTACCCCGGAAGAATTCAAGTCATACGAGACCGTCGCCTTGGCAAAGGGCTTCCTGCTGGTATCTGCAACGCCGTTGACGCGCTCTTCGCACCATGCCGGCGACGATTTCAACAAGTTGCGCGCAGCGCGTGACGCAAAGATCGCGCAAAACGGCGGTTAGTGCCGTCCCGTTTGCGTAGAGGACCGACGAATGGATGCAGTTCCGCTCTTCCACCTCGCCTTTCCGGTCCGCGATATTTCCGAGGCGCGCCGGTTTTACGGCGAATTGCTGGGCTGCCCGGAGGGGCGAAGCGCCGAAAACTGGGTCGACTTCGACTTCTACGGCCATCAGATCGTTGCCCATTTGGCGCCCGATGAAATCGGTCACAAGGCAACGAGCGCCGTGGATGGACACGACGTTCCGGTCCGTCATTTTGGCGCGATTCTGGACATGAAAGAATGGCAGGCGCTGGCTGATCGGCTAAGCGAAGCCGGAACGAAATTCATCATCGAGCCGCATATCAGGTTCAAGGGTGAGCCGGGTGAGCAGGCAACGATGTTCTTTCTCGACCCGTCGGGAAATGCGTTGGAGTTCAAATCGTTCGCCGACATGGGGCAGGTTTTCGCCAAATAACGGCCGGTTTGGGCGCTGCTGCCGGTGGCATGCTTACGGTTTAACCCTAACGATCGATAAACGTCGACTTCGCCAGGCCAGACGGTAGATTTCGGGCATCGCCAGCGCAAGCCCGGAGGCCGTTCAATGCAGCCCTAAAAGACCGAGAGACGCAAATCATCGCGCCACAGGGTATTCCTCGGCGGGCGCATCTTCGTCGGCTCCGGCAATGCCCAGCACTACGAAATCTCCGAATGCGTGATCAGGAACATTGCGGTTGATGGCGCGGCCATAAGCGTGCAAGTCGGCGACAATCTGCCCGATGCGTTCCGGTTTGAGATACCCGCCAAGAATTGCACCTTGCGCGCCAGAACGATCTGGCGGCGCGGCGACAGGGCCGGCATCCGCTTTGACGGCTTCGATACTGGGTCGCGGGCTTCACTGCCCGTCGAGCCATCGATGAGCCGTGACACCTGGCTCAACTAGATGCGCCGCCGCAACACGCGCGGCTCCGGATATTGTGACCGCTTCCTGCTTCGCCCGGGCAATTTAGCGCGGTTCGAGGGGCTGAAGTAGCGTCTGCCTGTGCTACAAGGGCTGGGACCAGAACGTTCCCCACAGGATCCATACGCCTGAGCCAATGCCGAGTTTTGACACCACGCGCAATGTCAGACATTCGCCCGACGACATGTTCGAGCTCGTCGCCGACGTCGAGCAATATCCTAAATTCCTGCCGCTTTGCACCGGTCTTGCGGTCCGCAGCAGAAGCCGCGACGAGGCGGGCAGGGACGTGCTGATCGCCAACATGAGTGTCGGCTACAAGGCCATCCGCGAACGCTTTACCAGCCGTGTCACGTTGGACAAGAAATCAAGGCAAATTCTCGTCGAGTATATCGATGGACCTTTCCGGCATCTGGAAAATCGCTGGCAATTCGGACCTGCCGCAGATGGTAAAGGCACGCAGGTAGAATTTTCCATCGATTATGAGTTCAAACGCAAATCACTGGGCCTGATCATGGGCGCGGTCTTCGACCGCGCGTTCCGCCATTTTGCCGAGGCTTTCGAAGCACGTGCGGATGAAGTTTATGGCAACGGATCGTCAGCCGCCGCCCAAGCCGCCTCATGAGACGCCTGCGGCGGTGGGCCTGGATACTTGCCCTTGCCGCAACGCTTTGTCCGTTCGTCGTGAGGGCCGCGTTTGAGTTGACGCTGGTCTCCGGGTTTGGGCCCGGAGGTGGCGATGCCCAGGCCACCAGTGGATCACGCAAGAATTCCGGCGCGGCGCGCCCACGGCCGGTTTACGTTCTGACAATACGGCTTTATGCCCGCCACCTCGGCCGTTTTCTGGCGCCAGGCGTAACGGTCGCGCTGAAACACATGCCCGGTTCGGGCAGCCTGCGTGCCGCGCGCTGGCTCTACACGCAGGCGCCGGCCCGAGGCGTAGTCGCAGGCGCTATTGCCGGCGCTGCCTTGCGGCATATGATCATTCGTGGAGAAGTGCGACCGGAACGCCGTTTTGTCGCGATCGGAGGCCGTGCCGGCGGCGAATATGTATGCGCCAGGCGGCGACCCGCCGCCCGTACCGACGACACCGCCCGGCCAGCCCTGTTCGGCGCAACCGCGCCGCGCGAGCGCAGCTTTGTCCATGCGCGCGCACTGGCAGCAACAGGAAAACTCAAGCTCCGCCTGATATCCGGGTACAGCAACAGCACACACCTGGCGCTGGCTTTCCGCAGAATGGAAATCGACGGCTTCTGCGGTCTGGATTCACCGACGATATTCAACTAGCTCGGCGATCTCGCCGCGAACGGGTCCCTTGTTCCGATCGTCCGTTTTGCAGCACCGGGCAGGGGTGTTATGCGCGCTGTCCCACGTATCGGAGAAATTGCGAATGCCAGGCATGGTGCAGGCGCCAAGCCCCGCGAGCAATTGCATGCCGCCCTGCAACTCCTTGAATGGCAAGGAAACGTAGACTTCGCGCTGCTGGCGCCGCCAGGCACAAGTGATGTCAGGGCCACCGATTTGCGCATGGCCTACGGCCGGATGATGCAAGACGCGCGCTTTCGCCGGGAGGCCGTTCGCTGGGGGCTGCAGGTTGATCCAGTCGGCTGGCAGGCGGTTGCACGAGCGCTGGACGGTATGGTTCGGCAAGCGCCTGCTGCGGCTGTGCTGTTGAACCAATGGCTGTCCAGGCGTGGCAGGTAGGGCGTCCGGACGGGGCTTCTATCACGGGTCCAGTTGTTCGAGCAGCAATTCGAATGCAGTCGCAACGGAAGCCAGCCGGATATTGGTCCGGCCGATATCGCCAAACCGCATTTCCCGAAGAAGCACCCGCCCGCCGCGCCGCGCCGCTCCAAATTGTACAAGACCAACCGGCTTCTCGGCGCTGCCGCCGCCCGGTCCTGCAACGCCAGTGATGGAAACGGTAACGGATGCATTCGACGCCGCAAGGGCGCCCCTGGCCATCGCCTCCGCAACTTCAGGGCTGACGGCGCCTTTTTCATCAATCAAGGCTGCAGGTACGCGCAGACACTCGGCCTTGGCTTCATTGGTATAGGTAACGAAGCCCCGGTCGACGACCGCCGACGATCCGGCAATCGCGGTCAGCGCACCTGCTACAAGGCCACCTGTGCACGATTCCGCCGTTGCAATGGTCATTTGTCTGGATTTGTAGGCCTCAAGCAGGCTGGCCGCGCGGGTTTCCAGTTCGCTCCATTCCGGTACCTCCAAGGCTCCATCACTCATCGCCCGCTCCTGTCAACGGCAGGCGCACGGTCGCGACCGCCTGCGCGGCAATACCTTCCCGCCGGCCCGTGAAGCCGAGCTGCTCGGTCGTCGTTGCCTTTACCGAAACGCGGTCCTTGTCCAATCCACACATCGTAGCGATGGCGTCGCGCATTGCCTGCCGATGCGGCCCGATTTTTGGCTCTTCGGCAATGATCGTCAGGTCCAGGTGGCTGATCTGGCCGCCGCGCGCGGCAACGAGGGAAACAGCGTGGACCAGGAAGCGATCCGATGAAGCATCCTTCCATTGCGGATCGGACGGCGGGAAGTGCGAACCGATATCGCCCGCGCCAATTGCCCCGAGAACCGCGTCCGTCAGCGCGTGCAGAGCGACGTCGGCGTCGGAATGGCCCGAAAGGCTCTTGCTGTGCGGTATCCAGGTCCCGCCAAGCCAAAAGCCGTCGCCATCGCAAAATGCGTGGACGTCGAAACCCTGGCCTGTGCGTAGGTCGGCTAGCTGGTTCATGAGAAGCGTTTCCGCGTGTTCGAAGTCGTCCAGGGTTGTCAGTTTGATATTGGGTTCGCTGCTTTCCACAATCCGGACTTGAGTGCCGGCCCAGCCCGCAACCCCGGCATCGTCAGGCAATTCCGAGACGCCGGCTTTTCGTGCGCGGCGATGGGCATCGTGGATCAAGCCGAGGTCGAACGCCTGTGGGGTTTGCACTGCAAACAGGCCTTCACGCGGCACCGAGCCGGAGACCAGCAGGTCGCTTGAGGCGTATTTCATCGCATCCGAAATGCGATATCCGGGAATGGCGGCCCCGCTCAGTCTGGCCTCAGCAACCAGGTCCATTATTAATTTTTTACTTGTAAAACATCTTACAGAATCATGAATTAAAACAGTGTTTATAATTTTAGAAATAGCCTGAACGGCATCCAGTCCGGCTAAAACACTCTCCTGCCTCGATGCACCTCCATTGACCGGCGGATACATCTGCAAAGCCTTGTTCCGAACTTCCTGGATCGCCTGCTGAAAGATTCTTTCATCATCGGGGTGGATGACGCACACCAGGCTGGCGCCCGGCAGGGTGTTTGCAAATTGTTCGATCGTCCGGGTCAGCACCATGCGCCCGGCAATCCGCCGGTATTGTTTCGGCAAGCCGCCGCCGGCGCGTAAGCCCCGTCCTGCCGCGACTACAAGAATTGCCGTATCGCTGTATTCTTCCACAATTTCTCCGTAGCCGGACCCGGCAGACACGCGCTTGCCCTCCCAGGCAATACTCGAAACCATTCATGCTGCTATATTTGCGGTTTGCAAGAGCCCCGCGTTTGGTTATTATATAGGCATGCGCGAAACTGCACATAAAACGGGCATATTGTCCGGCCCTTCCATCGGTCCTGTTCATCCGTGCGGCGCGGCGTTTCTTGCCCCGTTGTCTGGTGTAACAGATATCGGCATGCGCCGCATTGCCGAGGGAACCGGCGCGGGCTTGGTTGTTTCGGAGATGGTGGCGTCCGATGAATATCTGAACGGGCGCAACGAAGCGAGATTGCGCGCCGAGGGTGAGGGGCTTTCGACCCATGTGGTGCAAATCGCCGGTTTTGATCCGCATCTCATGTCGGACGCAGCCCGGATGGTTGAGGACGCTGGCGCTGACATAATCGACATCAACATGGGGTGCCCGTCCAAACGCGTAAACGGCAAGTCTTCCGGTTCGGCGCTCATGTGCGATCTTGATCGCGCCACCAGCCTGATTTCCGCCACTGTAGGCGCGGTAAGGGTGCCGGTCACGCTGAAGATGCGGCTGGGCTGGGATGACACCAGCCAAAACGCGCCGGAACTGGCCCGCCGCGCAGAGGATCTCGGGGTCCAGCTTGTCACGGTGCATGGCCGAACGCGCCAGCAATTCTACAAGGGCAAAGCCAATTGGGCGGCAATCCGGCCGGTGCGCGAGGCGATTTCTATCCCTCTGGTCGCCAACGGCGATTGCCAATCGATCGCGGACGCCAGGGCGATGCTTGATATTTCTGGGGCCGATGCGGTCATGATCGGCCGCGCGGCGATTGGCCGTCCTTGGCTTGTCGGGGAGGTTGCGGCCGGTCTTGCAGGCAGAACAATGCCGATGCTTACGCGCGCCAGGAAAGCTTCGCTGGCGTGCCGGCATCTGGAAACACTGCTTGAGGCCATCGGTGAACCCGCAGGCTTGCGCCATGCCCGCAAGCATCTGGCAGCCTATGCGGACCATCTGGCCCCCGCCGGCGCCACCGGCGCGTGGTCGGCTGCGCGGCGCAGGCTGGTGACCAGCGAGAATTCTTCGGAAGTCATGCAATTGCTGGTTGAACTCATGACTGGCTTCGACACTGCCGGGGCAGCGGCTGGAGAGGCCGCCTGACATGTCCGGATCCCGCGAAAAAGCTGGTGCGCACGGCAATCATGATGGGCCCACGCCGAGTTTCGTAGATGGTCTTGCGGGAGATGTTGCAGGGCTGGCGCTGAACGCGTTGCCGCTACCGGTCCTGATTATCGGGAATGACGGAGGGGTGCTTGCGGCCAACGGCGCTGCGGAAGTGTTCTTCGAGATGGGAGTCAGCCAGTTGCGGCGGCAAAGCCTGGCAGAGCTGACCGGTTTTTCCTCGTCGCTGCAATCGCTGGTCGAGGATGTCAAATTGCGACGTGCAAGCGTCAACGAGTACAGCGTCGAAATCGGATTGCCGCGTTCGTCGTCCGAGCGGGTTGTCGACCTGGCCGCCGCTCCCCTGGGGCCAGATGCACAAAAAATAATCATAACGCTGCAAGAACGTACAATCGCTGACAAGATCAGCAGGCAAATGACCCATCGCGGGGCCGCCCGCTCGGTGACGGCACTGGCAGGGATGCTGGCGCACGAAATCAAGAACCCGCTATCGGGTATTCGCGGTGCAGCACAACTGCTCGAAGGATCGCTGGATGACGATGACCGGGCCCTTACTCGCCTGATTTGCGATGAGACCGACCGGATCGTCAAACTCGTCGACCGCATGGAGATGTTCACGGATGGGCGTCCCGTCGGCCGCGAACCCGTCAACATTCATTCTGTGCTTGGACATGTGAAACAGCTCGCAATGGCAGGTTTCGGCATGAATATCAGGTTCATAGAGACCTACGACCCGTCTTTGCCGCCGGTTCTGGCCGATCGCGACCAGTTGATCCAGGTCTTCCTCAACCTGGTCAAGAACGCTGCCGAGGCCATCGGCGAGCAGAACGCCGACGGTGAAATCGAGTTCGCCACAGCTTTTCGACCGGGCGTGCGTATTCGCGCGCCCGGTTCATCCGGATTCGTCGGCTTGCCACTTGAGGTTAAGGTTCGAGACAACGGCCCCGGCGTAAGCCCGGAAATTGCGGCCAATCTGTTCGACCCGTTTGTTTCGGGAAAAGAGGGTGGAACTGGCCTTGGTCTTGCTTTGGTAGCAAAGCTGGTCGGCGATCACGGCGGAATCATCGAGTGCGATAGCAGGCCTCGCAGGACGGTATTCAAGCTGCTGTTGCCAATGGCCAGGTCCGATGCAGACGCCGAATGAGCTTGGTGGCTCGACCCGGTTTGGTCACCGGCCAGGTTTTTGATGGAGAAAATGCGGAATGGCGAAGGGTCAGATACTGGTTGCCGATGACGATGCTGGCATCCGAACCGTCCTTTCGCAGGCCTTGTCACGTGCGGGCTACGATGTACGCCTTGCCGGCAATGCCGCGACATTATGGAACTGGGTGAGCGCCGGGGATGGCGACCTGGTAATTTCGGATGTTGTCATGCCGGACGGTAACGCATTCGATCTGCTGCCGCGTATCCGGCAATCGCGGCCGGATCTGCCGATCATCGTCATGAGCGCCCAGAACACGTTCATGACGGCTATCAAGGCTTCAGAGCGGGGCGCCTACGACTACCTTCCCAAGCCATTCGATTTGAAGGACCTGGTGGCGGTCGTCGGCCGTGCGCTTGCCGAACCCAAAACGCAAGTCAGGCGTGAGCCGCCCCCCGAACCGGACGGCATGCCGCTGGTCGGGCGCTCGCAGGCCATGCAGGACATCTACCGCACGCTTGCCAGGCTGATGCAGACCGATCTGACCGTCATGATCAATGGCGAATCCGGCACGGGGAAGGAACTCGTCGCCCGGGCCCTGCACGAATACGGGAAACGGAAGAAGGGCCCGTTCGTCGCCATCAACATGGCCGCCATTCCGCGCGACCTGATCGAAAGTGAATTGTTCGGTCACGAGAAAGGGGCATTTACCGGGGCCAGCGCGCGCTCGGTCGGCCGCTTCGAGCAGGCAGAGGGCGGGACGCTGTTCCTCGACGAGATCGGCGACATGCCGATGGAAGCGCAGACACGCCTGCTGCGCGTTTTGCAGCAGGGCGAGTACACCACTGTAGGTGGCCGCAATCCAATCAAGACCAACGTCCGCATCATCGCCGCCACCAACAAGGACCTGCGCAGCCTGATAACCCAGGGTTTGTTTCGCGAAGACCTGTTCTTCAGGCTGAATGTTGTCCCGATCCGGTTGCCGCCTCTCAGGGAACGCAGGGAGGACATTTCCGATCTTGTACAGCATTTCTTTAAACTGGCGGAGGCCGAAGGACTGCCGCGCAAGGTCCTCGACACCGAGGCGCTGGATGAATTGCGGGCCTATCACTGGCCGGGAAATATCCGCGAACTGGAAAACCTGATCCGCCGTTTGACCGCGCTTTATCCGCAAGAGACCATAACAGCGGCCCTTGTCAGTCATGAACTGGACTATGGCCGTGACATGCTTGAACCAGGCGGCGGCGCGGCGGCTGATGGGAAAGATGGCGGGGCGGGCCAGGAGATGGCGGGCGACCTGGAATTGTCCCTGGCGGTTGAGAATTACCTGACGGAATTGTTCAAGAGTTACGGCGATGAACTGCCGCCAGTGGGCCTCTATCACCGGGTTTTGCGTGAAGTGGAATTGCCGCTGATAACAGCTGCTTTGGTCGCGACACGGGGAAACCAGATCCGCGCGGCTGAACTCCTTGGCGTCAACCGCAATACGCTGCGCAAGAAAATTCGCGATCTGGATGTGCGCCTGTTGCGTTCGCCCAGATAACGGACAAGGGAAAAATCCGCGCGCAGCGCCACCTTGTGATATATTCAGCGTCCCGCCCGTTGATTATTGTCCGAGGTCAGGATGAAGCATTTCGCTGTCGCAACCGCCGTTCTTTTACCATTTCTGATCGGCGCGCCCGTGGCTGGAGCCAACGAGCCAGCCCGTGAATTCTTGCAGGAACACACTTTTCTGAAGGTCAAGATTGACGGCCGGCCCTATCGGCTCGAGGCGCTGATCGTCAAGCAGGCGGGCCGGCGCGGAAAATTGCCGCTTGCCCTGATCAATCACGGCAAACCATCCGGCCTGTTGCGAATGTCGAGGGTGCGCGCGGAGCGTTACATTCCCGTTGCACGCGATTTTGCCATGCGCGGATACCTCGCGGTGGCAATCGTGCGCCGCGGTTTCGGCCGATCGGACGGGCCGATACCCGTGTCGCTCAATTGTTCTTCAAAACAGATAATGCCGCGATTTGATTCAGGCGCAGACGATATCAGCGCCGCGGTGGCAAGCCTTGCCGGACGCCCCGATGCGGATACCAGTCGCGTCGTGGCGCTCGGCGTCTCTGCCGGTGGCGGCGCTGCCCTGGCGCTCGCCGCACGCAACCCAGCATGGCTCAAGGCTGTAGTCAACATTTCCGGCGGCCTTCGCTTTCCCCGTTGCTCGAAGGCCGATCTGCTTGTCAGCACGTTTGCAATCATGGGCATGCGCAGCAAGACGCCGGCGCTCTGGTTCTACGCCGAAAACGACAGCCTTTTTCCACCCGCGCTGGTTTATCGTCTGCACGAGGCCTATTTGGATGCCGGCGGAAATGTCCAGCGGATGCGCGTTTCAAAAATTCGCCGGGACGGCCACCGTCTCTTCACTGACTTGAGCGGCCGCCGCAAATGGCTGCACCAAACCGCTTCATTCCTGCGTGATCAGGGCCTTCCGACCTGGGAGCTCGATGCTGTCGCTGCAAACATGAAACGGATAGGAATGAAAAAGTCGAGCCGGATCGCGATGGAGAATTACCTGTCGCTGCCTGGCGTCAAGGCGATGGCCTATTCGACGTCCGCCTCGCGGGTTATCGCGTTTTACGGATTGAACAGGCTAGATGTGGTTCGCTACAAGGCAATTCGCGCATGCCGTAAACGAACCGGCAATACGGATTGCCGGATTGTCATGGAGAACTTCCGCGTGGTTTCGACAGCAGAAGAAAATTCCGGCAATGCCGGCCGGGACGAAGACAAGACCATGACGCTCCTGCAAAAACTGGGCTTGAAGGAAAGGCGGCTCTCGTTCCTTGACCGCTACCTCGACCGCGGCGGGCACAAGGCGCTGGTACAATCTGAAAACTGCCGGCTGCTGTATTATTCATCCAGCCAGCGAACGCTGGAAATGGCGAAGGCGTGGGCCCTGAAGCGCTGCAAAGAGCGCGCCAAGGTGGAATGCCGGTTGTTGATGGAAAACGAGCGGATCGTGAAGCAATGATCCGCGGGCCCGCCCGGCGAGCCCCCAGCAGGTGTTGAGGGGCTGTCGACACCAGGCCCCAATCTCATTCACACCGTATTTTTGTCGCAATTTTGCAACAGCGTTGTATAATTACCACGGTCTGACGCCGCTGGAGCGGGACGGGACAAGGGGATCCCGGTTTCCGGCGCAACGTCCGTACTTACAAGAGCACATCGGCTGATCGCAAAATTGTTTTGAGTGAATCAGTCAAGTTTATAAACAAGACTGGCGGCCTATTGAGCGACGGCGAAAACATCGATTCTGCGACCGAGGCGAGGACCCAATTGAGCGAGCCCGGTCGCCGGCGCTGGCTCTCGCGCCTCGGCATGTCGGCGGTCGTTCTGGCAGTGGCAAGCGCGATATTCACCATGCTGGTTGTGGCTGGCTACACGCCGCTGCCACCGACCACGGCATTCGTCCTGTCGTTGTTTGCGCTGAACATCTTTTTCATACTTTTGCTTGCCGGATTGCTCATTGCCGAGCTTTGGCAACTGGTTGCGGCGCGCCGGGCTGGGGCGGCCGGTTCGAGATTGCATATTCGCCTGGTAGCATTGTTTGCCGGCATTGCTGCAGCGCCGGCGATCCTGATTGCAACTGTTGGCACCATAACGCTGGAGCGCACGCTGAACCCTGCGTTCATGAAAGACTTTGGCCGGTTTATCAACGACACCGCGCGTGTCGCGCGCATTACCAGTCAATCCTACTGCCAGGTATTGCTTCGCGATACGACGCTGGCGGCCTCCGATCTTGATCGCATCCATTCGCTGTACGACAAGGAGAAAGCCCTTTTCCGGCTTTACTTTTCCTCGCGTGCCAGAATTTTGCGCTTCACTTCAGCTGCGATGATCAAGGAAAACGGAGAAGTTGTGGAGCGTGGTACGCCGCCCGGCTCACGCGTGATCAAACCCCAAAAGAACGATTTCTCGGACGCGCGGGCAAACGAAAACGCTTGCATCGTGCTCGACGAGGGACAAACGCTAGCAGTGGTGCGCACGCTGGAGAATTTCCCCGACACCTATGTTTATGCGGAGCGCGGAGTGGAACCGTTCATCGCAGCCTTTCCCCGGCAAACCGCGCAGTTGATCGTCAACTATCGCGCCTTTGAGGCTTTGCGCACGAATATCATGATCGCATTCGCGACGATGTTCGGACTGATCGCGATTATCATGCTCCTTTCCGCCGCCTGGTTGGGCCTGGCTTTCGCCAATCGCCTGGTGCGGCCAATCCGACGCCTGATTTCGGCGACCGACCAGGTTTCGTCCGGCAACCTGTATGTCCAGGTGCCGGTCAACCGGGCGGAAGGCGATCTCGCCCACCTTGGTGAAACTTTCAACAACATGACCTCGGAATTGCGGTTGCAGCAAAACAAGCTCGTCAACGCGAGCCGGGTCAACGACGAGCGCCGCCTGTTTACTGAAGCCGTTCTGTCCGGGGTTCCGGCTGCGGTGATTGGAGCCAACGCATCCGGTACGATCAACGTATTAAACCAGTTCGGGCACAATTTGTTGTTGGATCTCTCCGGCGGCGAAGAGCGGTCCTATACCGGCAAGCAGCTGGCTGATCTGATCCCGGAGCTTGGAGACATCCTCGACGAGGCAGCTCGATCGCATCTTCGGGTCTATCAAAGCCAGATTACCTTGAGCCGAAAGGGGCGTGAAAGAATGTTCGTCGTGCGCGTTACCGGTGAACTCGCCGGCAGCGACAGCAGCGCGCGGTCGCGCGGCAACCAGGTCGTTACCCTCGATGACATTACCGATCTTGTAACAGCCCAAAGAACATCGGCTTGGGCGGACGTTGCCCGCCGGATCGCTCACGAGATCAAAAATCCGTTGACCCCGATCCAGCTGTCAGCGGAGCGGTTAAAACGAAAGTACGGCCGTGTGATCACGGAGGACCGCGAAGTATTCGACCAATGCACGGACACGATCGTGAGACAGGTCGACGACATCAAGCGCATGGTCGACGAGTTTTCGTCTTTTGCACGCATGCCGAAGGCGCGTCTGGAAAGCGACGATCTGCGCGAAAGCGTTCGCCAGGTTGTCTTCCTGATGCGGGTCGGTAATCCGGAGATTGATATTTCCGACGAGACTCCGGACTTCGAAGTCAGGACCCATTTCGACCGCCGGCTCCTGTCACAAGCGCTGACCAACCTGATAAAAAATGCAACTGAAGGCATTGCCGGATCCGAGCCGCCGGTTGACGATCCAGCAATCAAGGTTCGTCTGTCCGTGTCGGGCGATGACATGGTCGAAATCGATATCATCGACAACGGTCGCGGCTTTCCGGCGGAAAACCGTCACATGCTGCTGGAGCCCTACGTTACGACACGCGACGAGGGAACCGGCCTCGGGCTGCCCATTGTCGCCAAGATTCTTGAAGACCATGGTGGCGGGATCGAATTGCGGGACGCCCCCGGCGGGCGCGGCGCATGGGTGCATCTTTATTTCCCCCGGGACAACGCGGACAATTCTGCTGAACACGGCACGAACTTGGATGGCGGCGAGAACCCGCAACCTCATTGATCACAAAGAACCACCTGACGAAAGTTTGGGGCAATGGCGACTGATATTTTGATCGTTGATGATGAAACCGACATTCGCGAGGCCATCGCGGGTATATTGTCCGACGAAGGCCACGGCACGCGCACGGCGCGCAATTCCGATGAGGCCCTCAAGGCGATCGAAGCACGCCGCCCACAACTCGTATTCCTCGATATCTGGTTGCAGGGCTCGCGTCTGGACGGTTTGCAAATCCTTGAACTGATCCAGGATCAGCATGCAAACCTGCCGGTCGTCATGATATCCGGGCATGGCAACGTCGAGACCGCGGTCCAGGCGACGAAGCTGGGGGCGTACGATTTTATCGAGAAGCCGTTCAAGGCGGACAGGCTCGTCCTGGTCGCAGAACGGGCGCTGGAGTCTTCCCGGCTCAAACGCGAATTGACCGACCTCAAGACACGCACAGGCGTGGCCAACAAGCTCGTGGGTTCGTCATCGCCGGCCAATCAACTGCGGCAGATCATCGAGCGCGTGGCGCCGGCAAATTCACGGATCCTCATCTCGGGAGCATCGGGAACCGGCAAGGAACTGACCGCGCGGCTCATCCATGAACAATCGGCAAGGGCAGCCGGTCCGTTTATCGCGATCAACGCGGCAAACATCACGCCGGAGTCGATGGAAGAAGAATTGTTCGGCATCGAGGGCGAAGGCGGACGGGGACGGAAAACCGGCGCGCTCGAGGAGGCTCACGGCGGGACGCTGTACCTGGACGAAGTTGCAGACATGCCGCGCGAAACCCAGGGTAAGATCCTGCGTGTGCTGGTCGACCAGAATTTTCAGCGTGTCGGAGGCGCCACGAGGGTGCACGTCGACGTGCGCATCATCTCGTCGACAAGCCACAACCTGGCTGACGATATCGCTGCAGGGACATTCCGCGAAGACCTGTTCCACCGCCTTTCGGTGGTGCCGATCCGGGTGCCGGGGCTCTCAGAGCGCCGCGACGACATACCCGAACTGATTCGGTTTTTCATCGATCAGCTTGCCCAAACAACCGGCATGCAGCGGCGCGAAGTGGGCGACGACGCCATGGCGATATTGCAATCCCATGACTGGCCGGGAAATATCCGGCAGCTCCGCAATAATGTGGAGCGGATGCTCATACTCGCCAGCGGCAACCCCGATGCGCCGATCAGCTCGGACATGCTGCCAGCCGAGATCGGAACCATGGTTCCAGCGACACCGGGGGGTAGCGGCGGCGAAAAACTGATGAGCCTGCCATTGCGTGAAGCCCGGGAAATGTTCGAAAAAGAGTATCTTGTCGCCCAAATCAGCCGGTTTGGCGGAAATATATCGCGCACCAGCGAGTTCATAGGCATGGAGCGATCGGCGCTGCACCGCAAGCTTAAATCGCTTGGTATCGACTGACGCCCGACCAGCAGCGGATTTTCCCCGCGGGTGGTAGGACGGCGTCCCAGGCACGGGAAAAATTTGCAGGATGATTGCCCTGGTTGGCTCGAATGTTAAATTTGTGCTGGCAAATGCTTCGAAGGATATCCATATTCAGGCATGCGGGGCTGACAAACAATCTGGCGGTCCTGTGTCTTGACCGCTCCTGGCTCTGTCAGGATCTGTAAAGGTTCCGGTTCGGTAACCGTTCAATTGGCGAGAAGTCCAACCTTGCAGGCTCTGTAGGCTTGCTAACTTCAAGCAGGAAAGCGATATGGCAGCAGAACGTGCCCAAAATCTGCAAGACACCTTTCTCAACTACGTCAGAAAGAACAAGGTGCCGTTGACGATTTTTCTCGTCAATGGTGTAAAATTACAAGGGGTTGTCACCTGGTTTGACAATTTCTGTTTGCTGTTAAGACGCGACGGCCATTCCCAGCTGGTCTACAAGCACGCGATTTCGACAATCATGCCAGGACAGCCCCTGCAAATGTTTGAATCGGCTGAAGAAGGCGCTGCGAAGGAATAACGCGATTTCCGATATTTTCTGGAAATGTCCGCTTGAGCCGGGATCGGTACCAACGCCCGGGGGGCCTTTTTGACCGGCAAGGCAAATCGCAGGCCCGACAGCATCGATCAAAAAGGTTCCGGCCCCGGCGTAGACCTCAAGCGGGCCGAGACGACCCATAGCCGCGCCTATGTCGTTGGACCTTACCCGGGTCCGCGCATGCGAGGTGGTAGCAGCCGCCCGCCCAGCGCCCAGCGCGGCGCGGAGGCAAGTCTTGACGAGGCCTGCGGCCTTGCCCTGGCCATCGATCTAGAAGTTGCCGGATCGCAAATGGTATTGCTGAACACGCTGCGTCCGGCAACCTACATTGGCGCCGGCAAGGTCGAGGAAATTGCCGCCGAGGCCAAGCGCGTTGGCGCAGACCTTGTTGTTATGGACTGTGCGTTGTCGCCGGTGCAGCAACGCAATCTGGAAAAAGCATTCCAGGTCAAGGTCATTGATCGAACCGGCCTGATCCTTGAAATTTTCGGCAAGCGCGCGCGGACGAAAGAGGGGCGGTTGCAGGTTGAACTGGCGCATCTGTCCTACCAACGATCGAGGCTCGTGCGATCATGGACCCACCTGGAGCGCCAGCGCGGCGGCTTCGGTTTCATGGGCGGGCCCGGAGAAACCCAGATAGAAGCTGACCGTCGCTTGATCCAGGAACGGATCACCCGGCTCAAGCAGGAACTGGAAAAGGTCAAGCGCACCCGCGGACTGCATCGCAAGCAGCGCGAGAAGGTGCCTTATCCGGTCGTCGCCCTAGTCGGCTATACGAACGCCGGCAAGTCGACCCTGTTCAACCGCATGACGGATGCGAGCGTCATGGCCAGGGACATGCTGTTCGCAACGCTGGACCCGACCATGCGTGCGGTCACACTCCCGCATGGTGAAAAAATCATGCTGTCGGATACGGTCGGTTTCATCTCGAATCTTCCGACAATGCTGGTCTCAGCGTTCCGCGCCACGCTGGAAGAGGTGATAGAGGCTGAAATCATACTGCATGTTCGCGACATTTCCGATCCCGAATGCGAAGCGCAGGGCGCGGACGTTGACGATGTGTTGCGCGAAATTGGCATCGGACCAGAGGCGGCCAACCGCACGATCGAAGTCTGGAACAAGGCTGACCTGCTGGATCCCGAAACGCTTGGAGCCGCAAAGGCGAGAGCCTCCAATCGGCCGTCTGGTCAACGTCCATGCCTTGTTTCGGCGATAACCGGCGAGGGGATTGATAATCTCCTTTCTCGCATAGAAACAGTACTGACACGTGGTCGCCGCGTGTTCAATTTGAACGTTTCAATGAGCGACGGCGCCGCGCTGGCCTGGCTGCACGAACATGCCGAGGTGCTCGCGCGTCATGTGTCGGGAGCGGATCACTATTCAATTGACATTCGCGTTGCGCCGGAATTGCTAGACCGGTTTGTGCAACGCTTTCCGCAAGCACGCAGCTTGCCACTTGCGGCCGAGTGAGGGCGCCGACAGCGCCTGGCGAAAATTCCATGCGGTCAAATAAATATAATTAGTTTTCACGAGCGCTTGCGCGGTCCGGCGCGCTCGACGGCTTTCGCCTCATCCCACAGGGCGTCCATTTCGGACAGGGATGAATGTGCGGGAGACGATTCGCGTTGCTCGAGCGCCCGTTCGATGTAATGGAAGCGGCGTTCGAATTTGACATTGGCCTTGCGCAACGCGGCTTCGGCATCGATGCCGGCATGGCGTGCAAGATTGGCCACTGCGAACAAGAGATCGCCGATCTCATCAGCGCATGCATTCTTGTTTGCGCGATCGAGCTCGGTCTCGACTTCGTCGCATTCCTCACGAATTTTCGCCAGGACCTGGCGCGCGTCGTTCCAGTCGAACCCGACTTTGGACGCTTTCGACTGCAGCGCGATCGCGCGAGACAGTGCGGGCAAGGCGGGAGGTACACCATCCAATGCGCTTGCGGGATCATCGGGTTGCAATCCGATTGCAGCGCGCGCCGCTGCCCGCTCGGCTTTTTCTTGCGCCTTGATCTGCGACCAGCTCTGGTTGACTTCCGCAACGCTTTTTCCTCCGGCAGAAGCGAATACATGCGGATGCCGCCGTATCATCTTCGAGGTGATCGCCTCGACAACGCCACCGAAATCGAACTCTCCCTTTTCCTCGGCCATGCGCGCGTGAAAGACTACCTGCAAGAGGAGGTCGCCCAACTCGTCACGCAGGTCATACATGTCGCCGCGAGCGATCGCGTCGGCGACCTCTGCCGCTTCTTCAAGCGTATAGGGAGCGATCGTTTCAAATGTCTGTTCGATGTCCCAGGGGCAGCCACCGGACGGATTGCGAAGCGTCGCCATAACGGCAAGCAGATCGGCAATATTACGAGATGGCTTGTGATTGCTGTGCATGCTTGCAGGCCTTGATTATCTTGTCCGCCAGCCGACGGCAGCACCGTTGTAGTGGCAAAATAAAACAGGCGCCAGCAAGCCGGCGCCCGTTCCAATTGGCCAATGATGTCGTCCGGCAGTTCGCCGGCAACTTATGCAGAGACCGAAACGGCCTCGCGTCCCTTTGGGGTTTCCACGACTTTGACCTGCACCGCCTGATTTTCCATCAAGGTGCTCAACCCGGCTTCGCGCAAAACCGACACATGGATGAAGATGTCCTTGCCGCCGTCGCCGGCAGCGATAAAGCCAAACCCCTTGGCCATGTCAAACCACTTGACCTGACCCTCGATTTCGACGGCATTGGACATGTCGACGGGCTGACGGCCGCCAAAATCGCGTGACCGGGGCGGCGGAGCGGTGGCGGTCGATGTGTCGACCTCAAGCACGTTGCTCACCTGCATACCCTTCATGCCGCGCGTCGCAACTACCTTCAACTTGGAACCGGGAGGAACCGTCTCGTAGCCCGCGTTTTGCAATACGTTGATATGCAGAAATGCATCGCCGCTACCGTCACCAAGTTCGACGAAGCCGAAGCCCTTGTCGCCTTTGAACCATTTGACCGTGGCGTCGATCGGAGTTGGAGCCGGCGCGCCGCCCATGTCCTCGGGCGGAAATCCGCTGTCGTAATTTGGCCGGGGCTGAAACCGGACAGGCCGGTCGTCATAGGGCATGGGTTCATCATCATCGAAGCCGCGCCGCCGTGGCCGGAAATCCTTACCTTTGCTCATGACCTGAAAATATCTCCGTGGGTGCGGGGACACCACAATCGTATAAAACAAGCAAATCCCTGCCCGCACGGCCCTTTACGCCGCTGATCCGCTTCACGGCAGGCCAATTCCACTCCCTTATGGTGCACTGCAATACAGCCTGCTC
The DNA here is from genome assembly GCA_964615275.1 of uncultured Beijerinckia sp. GTDB lineage: Bacteria > Pseudomonadota > Alphaproteobacteria > Rhizobiales > Beijerinckiaceae > Terripilifer. The sequence continues at coordinate 30,316 of CAZTMN010000023.1, forward strand.
GACTTCATTGTAGCAGCAGAATTGATTTTTATCCACGAATTTTCTTCGCGCCATTGACAAATCAGTTTTTCTGGTTAAGCGGCGCGCTGATTTCACCCCCGGGAGGTAAGCCAGATGCCCGCCACTATCAACGCAATCCCGGCAAGATGATAGGCGGCAAATCGCTCGCCGAGCAGGGCGACGGCGAGCAGCACCGTGAACGCGGGGATCAGGTGGAGGAATTGCCCGGCGCGTGCCGCACCCATGGTTTGTATGGCGTAATTCCACAGATACATGGCAATTGCGCAGGAAAACAGCCCAAGACCAATCGCGCTGGCCACACTTATCTGGGTAACCGGCATCGCGCGGAAGTACATGCTTTCAACGATATATATCGGCAACAGCAGGAGCGCGCCGAGCCCGACGAGCATGAAAAGCATCGCCCTGGCATCCAGTCCGCGGGGCAGCTTGCGCAGCAATACGGCGTAAAGGCTCCAAAACACGTAGGCGCAAAAGACGATCAGGTCGCCAATATTCAATTCAAGGTTAAGCAGCCGCGCAAAAGACCCGGCGGTCAGCAATACCACCACTCCTATAAGCGATACCGTCACCCCGGCGCCCTGCAACAGCGATATCCGGTCACGAAACAGGATTGCTGCGGCGAGGATAATAAGCACCGGTTCGACCGAGTTTATAAGCGCCGCGTTGATGGCGATGGTGAATTGTAGCGACAAGAACAACATTGCATTGCCGCCAACCCAAAGTAACGCGGACAACAGCGTCAGCAACGGCAGGTGCGCGCGTATCAACGGCCATTGGTTCCGGGTTGCCTGAAACGCGAACGGCAGTATGAACAGCGTCGCAAAAAAATTCCGCCAGAACGCAAGTCCGATTGGCGGCACGTCCTGGTGGGAATAACGCACTACGATGGTCGTACACGCCCAGAAAAACATCGTGAACAGGAGCGCGGCGACAGGTGACTTCAGCCAGGAGAGCACGTGGCCGCTTTGCGCAGGGGCGCCACCCGATGGGTCGTTACTGGTCAATCTGCGCTCCGATACACGCGTTCTATTGAAATGTTTGCTTGTTGTTGCGACCTGATAGCCGACCGTATGAGAAAAACCAATGCAGGAGCGGAAGAATAAATGGGGCGACTTGCTTGAAATAATATATCGATTATACTGGATATATGGATACGAAATCGGCATTGGATTGCCTGGCGGCGCTTGGGCAGGAGACAAGACTGGAGACGTTCCGCCTGCTGACGCGGGAGGCGCCGGACGGCTTGCATGCCGGTGAGATTGCGCGCCGGCTGGGGGTCGTCCAGAACACCATGTCCGCGCACCTGACAGTTCTTGTACACGCGGGTCTGATTACCGCTGACAGGCAGGGCCGCCACATTGCCTATCGTGCTGACCACGAGGCGATCGCGGCGCTGCTGCGGTTCCTGATGGAGGACTGCTGTCAGGGAACGCCGGAGCTGTGCGGAAAACTCGTACAGGCCATCTCCTGCTCGCCTGGTAGGGAAGGGGAAGAAAACCTGGCCCAGGAACAGGACGTCACGGAAGTGGGTGCGCGATGAGTGGCAGGGTCTTCAACACGCTGTTCCTGTGTACCGGCAATTCGGCGCGCTCAATTCTCGCCGAAGCTATCCTCAATCGCGAAGGGGATGGGAGATTCCGCGCCTTTTCGGCTGGTTCCCAACCAAAGAGCGAGCCGCATCCGCTTGCGCTTGAACTCCTGCAACACCTGGAACACGCAGTCGACGGTTTGCGTTCGAAAAGCTGGGATGAATTTTCCGGCGCGGACGCCGAGCCAATGGATTTCATTTTCACCGTTTGCGACAACGCCGCCGGGGAGACATGCCCGATCTGGCCAGGGCAGCCCGCCTCCGCTCACTGGGGAATCCCGGACCCCGCGGCTGTGACGGGGACGATTGAGACGCAGCGCGAGGCATTCGCGCGCGCCTATGCACAAATGAGCGCGAGGATCGTCCGGTTCACCGGCCTGAACTTCGATGAATTGGGACCGGCCGCGCTCAAGCGCGAATTGGATGACATCGGATTGATGGCTGGAATTTAGCCGGAAATTTATAGCGGGGAGGGCGATCATGCAGAACTTTGACCTGGGACGGCGGCTCGCCGCCGAAGCCCTCGGCACGGCGTTTCTCGTCTGCACGGTTGTCGGTTCCGGCATCATGGCCGAGACTTTAACCCGGGACGTGGCGCTTGCGCTGCTGGGAAACACGATCCCGACCGGCGCCATCCTGGTGGTGTTGATCACGGTTTTCGGCCCGGTCTCCGGGGCCCATTTCAATCCGGCCGTGACAATCGCCTTTGCCTTCAAGCGCGACATCCCGCCGGCCGAAGCGGGCGCCTATATCGCCGCGCAAATTGCAGGCGGCATCGCCGGCACATTGGTTGCGCACGGAATGTTCGACCAGAGCATCATCCAGATATCGGAAAAGGTGCGCAGCGGCGCGCCGCAATGGTTCGCCGAATGGGTTGCGACGTTCGGACTGATGGCAACCATATTGGGCGGCGTGCGTTTTGCCGGACATGCAGTTCCGTGGCTGGTCGGCCTTTATATAACCGCTGCCTACTGGTTCACCGCCTCGACATCTTTCGCCAACCCGGCGGTGGCGGTTGCCCGCAGCCTGACCAACACGTTTTCCGGCATTCGCCCGCTCGACCTGCCGGGGTTTATCCTGATGCAGGTCATCGGCGCCCTGTGCGCCGCGGCATTGTTCGGCTGGCTGTTGCGGCCGGGAGATGCAGCGGAACAGCATAATGGCCGCTAGCCGGTCAGCCGCCGCGAAATTGCGAGCGCAAGCAGTTCGCAGTTGCGCGTTGCGGGCGGGCATGCGACCCATGAAGACAAACCATGATCGCAATGGCGTTTGATCCCGATGAGACCGGCCGGCCGCGCAGAGCTTGAATCGCTCTATTTCACATATCCGCAGTTTGACGCACCGCGAGACCGGGCCTCCCTGAGCAAAGAGATTCCGGTGGCGATCGCCGGGGCAGGGCCGGTTGGAATGACTGCGGCGTTGACGCTTGCCCGCTACGGCATCCCCAGCGTGCTCCTGGAGAAGAAGTCCACCTTCAACGATGGCAGCCGGGCGATCTGCGTCGCGCGTTCAAGCTACAATCTGTTTCAACGGCTGGGGATTGAAAAACCCTTTCTGGACAAGGGGCTGCCTTGGGTTTCCGGCCGGTCGTTCTTTCGCGGCCGGCAAATCCTGGAATTCTTCATGGCCGACAGTCCGGATGAAAAATACCGGCCGATGTACAACCTCGAACAACAATATATCGAGGCATTTCTGTACGATGCCGTCGCGAAGTCTGATCTGATTGACATGCGCTGGCAATCGGAGGTGACGGGGGTAGCCGATAAAGCAGACGGCGTCACGCTATCGATCGAAGATCCTCACGGGACGTACAAGTTGCCGGCGCAATGGCTGTTAGCGGCGGACGGGGCGCACTCGCCGATACGAACCATGCGTGGCTATCGGCTGAATGGCGAGAATTACGAGGGTCGCTACGTCATCGCCGACATTCGCCTCGAGCGCGACTGCAAGGTGGAGCGTTTTGCCCTGTTCGATCCCGACAGCCGTCCCGGCGGCACCGTTCTTATCCACCAGCAGCCGGACAATATCTGGCGTATCGACTACCAGCTTCGTGATGGCGAAGCGGAGAAGAAGGCGCTGCAGGAAGACGCCATCAGGGCCGGCGTGGCAGCAGCGCTTTCCGAAGTTGGGTTCAATGAGCCGTGGGAGCTGGAATGGTGGAGCGTCTATTCCGCCAATACGCTGTTGCTCGACGATTACCGCGACGGGCGCGTCTTTTTTATCGGTGACAGCGCCCATATCGTGCCGATATTCGGCGTGCGGGGGCTCAACAATGGTTTCACCGACGCCCACAACATCGGCTGGAAACTGGGCTATGTGTTGAATGGGCAGGCTGATCCGGCCATTCTCGACAGCTACACCCCTGAACGCCGCGGGGCAACCCTCGATGTATTTAAAAATGCGTCGAAATCTGCGCGTTTCATGACGCCGCACAGCCGCGGCTACCGGGTCATGCGCGATGCAGCACTCAGCCTGGCGCTCGACCATCCCTTTGCCGGGGAATTCGCCAATCCGCGGAACATGACGCCTTATACCTATGCGGCAAGCCCGTTGACCCAACGCCTGATGCTGCCGGAGAATGGCGGTCCGGTTCCGGGTGCGGCAGCGCCAAACGTCCAGCTTGAAGACGGTTTCCTTTTCGACCGGCTTGGTCCGGACTTTACGCTGCTGGCATTCGGCGAGATTCCGGGTCTCGACCTTCGGCAACGTGACTTGGGGATGCTGACGCTGTTGCAGCAACCAGCTGAGGGGCCAGTAGCGCGCGCGTACTGCGCCGGGCAGGGCGGCGCCTACCTAATACGACCGGATCTCCATGTCGCGGCGCGCTGGCCTCACGCCGATGGATCGAAAATAGCTGAATTCATGAAACAAGTCCTCGCTGGTGGAGCCCGACCCAATGACTGAAAAGACCATGGAAGACGTCTATTCGGCATTGGCGGATGGGATCGATGCTGCCGGTCCGGAGAAGGAAGCGCTCTTTCTGGCGAAGACCGTCTTGCTGCTTGCCAATGAAAACCCCGATACGGACCGCGTCTGCGAATTGATCCGCAGCGCCTGTGACAACCTCGACGGCATGCGCTCCAATTCAACCAGTTAAGCGCGAACGCCGCCCAAGGGTCCTGGTTTGCAAAAGAAATATCTGGAGGGTTTGGACAGAAGGACGATTCGCATAATATATATTATGGAACTGATGCAATGCATTGCATATCTTATTTACGCCATTGATATAATGATTCAATTTTATCTTATCATATGTATATTCTCAGGCCGTCATAAGCCGGTTCGACGCCTTCTGGCAATTCTCGGCACAATTGGTCATAATCCATATCAGTATGCAGGTTCGTCAAAATTGCGCGTGCCGGTTTCATTCTTTCAACCCAGTCCAGCGCTTGCTGAAGGCTGAAATGGCTCGGATGCTCGCGGTAACGCAACGCATCGATGATCCAGACCTCGAGCCCCTCCAGGTACTTGCGGCTGGCATCTGGCACATCGACCACATCCGGCGTATAGGCAATCGAGCCGAAGCGGAAACCCAGCGCCTCGATATCGCCATGGTCAAGCGTGAACGGCATGGCCTCCACGGCGCCGCCGTTTCCGCCGATGCTGGCCATCTCTCCATGACGCAATGAACCCAGGTCCAGCAATGGCGGATATTGGCTGCCCGGCGGCGTCTCGAAAATATAGCCAAACCGCTGGCGCATGAGCCCGGCGGTGAAATCGTCCATCCGCACTTCGATACGCCTGCGGTGCTTGATGACCAGCGGGCGCACGTCATCGATCCCATGGGTGTGGTCGGCATGGCTGTGTGTGAGCAAAATACCGTCGAGATGACCGCAATCGGCCTCAAGCAATTGTTCACGCAAGTCCGGAGACAGATCGATCAGCACGTTGGTCGGGCTTGCGCCATCACTCGCGTCGGGCCCGGAAAATTCGCCGGGAAATCCATCCGTTGGCGGTGAAAACCGCTGCACGAGGATCGAGCAGCGCCGCCGGCGGTTTTTTGGATTTGCCGGATCGCAGCGGCCCCAACCCTGGCCAACCCGCGGAACGCCACCGGATGATCCGCAGCCAAGGATCGTCACGACCAGTCCGGACGAAGCTTGTGTCATGCTGTGGGTTCCTGCTGCAGGCCCGGCATTTTCGTGAACAGTTTCAACACGTTATCTGTTGTTATCGAGGCTATTTCATCCTCGCTGACACCCTTGATATCGGCCAGAACACGAGCAGTTTCGGATACATAGGCCGGCTGGTTCGGTTTGCCGCGATACGGAACCGGCGCAAGGAACGGTGCGTCCGTCTCGACCAGTAGCCGATCGAGCGGGATATCCACTGCTATGGCGCGCAGCTCCTGCGAATTCTTGAACGTCAGCACGCCGGAAAACGAGACGTAAAGGCCCAATTCCAAGCCTGTTTCGGCTAATGTGCGGGACGATGTAAAGCAGTGGAGCAGGGCTGGGAAAGCCCCCTTCCCCATTTCATCGCGCAGGATCGCAGCCATGTCATCGTCGGCATCGCGCGAATGGATGACCAGGGGCAGGCCGCTGACCCGGGCAGCGTGAATGTGTGTGCGAAACACCTTTGCAGCCACGTCGCGTGGCGACTTGTCGTAATGATAGTCCAGCCCGGCTTCGCCGATCGCAATGCACTTCGGATGTTCGGCCCGCCGCAGGATTTCGTCAACGGTAACGTCCGGCTCTTCGTGGGCCCGGTGCGGATGCGTTCCGGTCGAAAACCAGACATTGTCATAGCGTTCGGCAATGGCCCGATAACCGTCGTATTTTGCCGCGCTGGTCGAAATGGTGATCATCCGGCCAACACCCGCGGCCGCGGCGCGTTCGATAGTGCCGTTCATGTCATCGGCAAAGTCGGGAAAATCAAGATGACAATGGCTGTCGATCAGCATGAATGAGCTAGCCTTTCATTTCCTCCGGCTCCACATAGCGCGGGAAAACCGGTTTGGGAGATGGCAGCCCAGATCCGCCGGCCAGCGCGTGATCCGCACAGGCATGTGCAAACAATCGCTCATCCGGTGGCGCGCCCACAAGATCGAGAAGCTTGCTGGCCGCTTCTGGAATAGCCGGTTGGGCCATGATGGCCACTACACGCAATACCTCCGCGGTGACATACAGGATCGTGCCCATGCGTTCAGGGTCATCCTTGCGCCGGGCCCAGGGTTCCTGCCCGGCGAAATAGCGGTTCGCCTCGGCAACGACTTTCCAGATGTCGCCCAGCATGAGATGCAGCGCGAAATCCTGCATGGCCGCGCGGGCTTGCTCGGGCAGGGCGTAAGCCAGCTCGAGAATCGCCTTGTCGTCATCCGTTGTTGCCGCCGGAACGGGCGCCCTGCCCGCGCAATTTTTGGCGATCATCGACAGTGACCTCTGAGCCAGGTTGCCCAGGTCGTTAGCCAAATCGGCATTGATCCGGTTGACGATTGCGTCGTGCGAATAATTGCCATCCTGTCCAAACGGCACTTCGCGCAGAAAGAAATAACGCAACTGGTCGACGCCGTAGTGGTCGGACAGGGTGAACGGATCGATCACGTTGCCAACCGACTTCGACATCTTCTCGCCGCGGTTGAACAGGAACCCGTGGACGACGATCTGCTTCGGTAGCTCGATACCGGCGGACATCAGGAACGCCGGCCAGTAGATGGCGTGAAAGCGGGTAATATCCTTGCCGATGACGTGGGCGTCGGCCGGCCAATAGCGCCAGTGTGCAGATGCGGTGTCGGGATAGCCGCACGCGGTAATATAATTGGTCAAGGCATCGACCCATACATACATGACGTGCTTTTCATCGCCGGGCACCGGAACACCCCAGTCAAAGGTCGTGCGGCTGATGGACAAATCCTGGAGACCGCGTTTAACGAATGCGATGATCTCGTTGAAATAATTGCGTGGGGTAACAAACCCGGGATTTGCCTCGTAGTGGGCGAGCAGACGCTCCGCGTAGGCAGACAGTTTGAAGAAATAGCTTTCCTCTTCCACCCATTCGACCGGAGTACCGTTTGGCGACAGCTTGCCACCCTCGGGACCGTCCGTGATCTCGCCTTCATCGAAATAGGCTTCCTCGCGGACGGAATACCAGCCGTTATACTTCGACAAGTAGATATCGCCGCGTTCCTGCATACCGCTCCAGATTGCCCGGCTGGCGTCATAATGGCGCGGTTCGGTCGTACGGATGACATGGTCTGCAACGGCATTCAGCTTCTGGCCCATTCCATCGAACTGGGAAGCGGTCCGGTCCGCCAGTTGCTGGGCGCTTATGCCTTCGCTATTGGCGGTTTGTTGCATCTTCAGCCCATGTTCATCCATCCCCGTGATGAAATATGTGTCACGCCCATCGAGCCGTGAGAACCGGGAAATGGCATCTGTAGCAATGCGTTCATAGGCGTGGCCAATGTGAGGCTTGCCGTTGCCATAGGGAATGGCGGTCGTGATGCAGAATTCAGAACGGTCGGACATGAATGAGTGCTTTGTCAGATCAATGTAAGGCGGCTGGCTTACTTGTTACCGCCGGCGGCGGCATTGGCCAAATCGCTGAACAGGTTCAACAAAAACGGACGCCGGTCGAGGTTGAACGTCTCTACCTGCCGTGTTGAATCCGCGACCTTCTCCCATAGCTCCGCCAGTGGCGCAAGGGCGGCGGGGGGTAATTGTTGCCCTGCCCTGAGCGCCAGTTGTCCGGAAAGCCAATCGTATATCCCGGTCACAACCGCTTCAAAATCTTCGGTTCGGCCGGTCCGGTTTACGGCGTCGGCAAGCGCGTGCACCGCACCCCAATCAACTTGCGGCAATTGCGCCATGATGGCGTCCAGTTCATCCAGCATGTTCGTGTCATTGTCCAACAGACGCATGACTTCGCGTACCGAACCCTGGCCACGGGCGATGGCTGTTTCGACGTCAACCGTATCGGCTGAGGCCCAGGGCGGGCCAGCACTTGCGATTGCAGCGCGAATATCGTCCGGGCCCAGCGGCGAGAGGTGGAGCATTTGCGAACGCGAACGGATTGTCGGAAGCACCCGCGCAGGCTGGTTGACGACGAACAGGAACAGCGATCGAGGCGGTGGTTCTTCGATCAATTTCAACATCGCGTTGGCCGCGTTACGATTCAAATCATCGGCGCTGTCAATTATCCCGATCCTCCAGCCCGGGTTGGTCGAGGATTGATGAAAGCGGTGGACCATGTCCCGCACATCGTCGACGCGGATGACGGTCCGGGGCCGCTTGTCGGTCGCGTTCCACTGCCGCCGCAGGAGATACAGGTCGCCGTGCGACAGCGCCGATAGCTTGCGGGCAGCCGGGTGCTCCGGATCTACGAACAGATTGTCGGCGTCCTGCGCCTGCACCGAACCGGAATCTGGATGAGCCAGCAAGAACCTGGAAAAACGCCAGGCCAGCGTTGCCTTGCCGATGCCTTCCTGGCCGCCGATTATCAGGCTCTGCGGCAATTGCGCATTGCGATAGCTCCGCAACAAGAACGCCTCAGCGTCGTGGTGACCGAACAGGACAAACGTATTGCGCGGATGAGGCGCTTCACCAAACCGGTCGAGTTCAGGCACATTCGGAGTGTCTGACCTGCTCATGACAACGTCCCTGGTTGATCGTCACGCGCGCGTTGCATCCGGTAAACTGTCTCGCCGCCGCAAGCGCCGGTTCGCCTAGCTGCCGCCATCGTCTTTCGAACGGCTACCGCCGGGGGCGCCCGCGTCGCTGACAACCCGCAAGTTCGGGCCACGCTGCCCACGTGCATTCCCGATTTCCGCCTCTCGTCGTGCATCTTCAACTTTGTCTTGCCCGGCACCGCCCTGCCCCGGTTCAGTATCACCGTCCAGCGCCAGCCGCGAACCCAGGCGTTCGCGAACGACACGCCATACATCAGCGGCAACCTCATCCTCCGGTTTTGCCGCAAATACCCGCGCGCAACGCTGCGGCTGGTTGGCTGCGATCCGCAAAAACGCCTCACGCACTGCCCGGTGAAACTCGATTTCCTCGCCCTCGAACCGGTCCGGCTCATCTTCACCGCGCCGGCTCTTGGCGCGCTTGAGGCCGGTCTCCGGCGGTAGATCCAGGATCAGCGTCAAATCGGGCCTGGTATCGCCGACCGCCACCTTTTCAAGCCGGTCGATCAAGCTCTCTTCGACATCGCCAAGCGCGCCCTGGTAGGCGCGGGTGGAATCCATGAACCGGTCGCAAATTACGATACAACCCTCCTGCAACGCTGGCCGGATGGTTTTGTCCAGATGATCGATTCTTGCCGCGGCAAACGCCATTGTTTCGGCAACCGGGCCGTATGGCTCGACAAGTCCGGACAGGATAATTTCCCGCAATTGTTCGGCTTTCGGGGACCCGCCGGGTTCCCTGGTGGTCAGGACTTCGCATCCCATCCCGGCAAGACGTTCTGCGAGCAACCCAATCTGCGTGGATTTGCCCGAACCCTCCCCACCTTCGAAAGTGATGAAGACGCCGCGTCTTTCGCCTGGCGCCTCCTGGTTTCCAGAGCCGCTCACGATGGCGTGCCCGCCGTAATTCTACTTCGATTTAAAGACATAGGTGCGCACCAGTTTGACTATGCCTTCGAACGCCGCATCGAAAGCGCGCGAATGCAGCGATCCAACCTTAACCTCGACATTGGTGTAGAGCGGCAGATCAAGGGTAAGTGTCTTACCGCGATAAATCCGCAGGTTTGCAACTTTTCGGCCCTTCTCGATCGGCGCCATCAGCGGGCCGATATATTCGATCCGTCCGGTCAGCCTCTCGCGCGAACCACGCGGCACCAGCACGCGAACCTGACTGCGCGCAACCAATGGCACGCGTCCAATATCGCCGCCGTAGACGCTTGCTGTGCCGATCTTTTCACCGGCTTTGAACAAATCCCTCGGGTCAAACGTACGGAACCCCCAGGAAATCAGCTTGCGGCCTTCTTCAGCCCTGGCGCGAGCCGTCTTCAGGCCGTTGATCACCAAGACAACGCGATGTCCCGCCCGGATCGCTGATGCCGTCAGACCAAAACCGGATTCGGCGATATTGCCGGTTTTCAGACCGTCTGCGCCAATCCCCATGGTCAGCAGCGGATTGCGGTTAAGCTGACGGATCTTGTTCCAGGTAAATTCCTTCTCCCCGAATATCTTGTAGAGTTCGGGATAGGTCTTGATGACATGGACAGACAGCTTGGCAAGGTCGCGGGCTGTTGTTTTTTGATCGGGGTGAAATTTGCCCCACGCATTGCGAAACGTCGTGCTCCGCAATCCCAATTCCCGGGCGCGCCTGGTCATCATCTCTGCAAATGCGGCTTCATCGCCTGCAATGCCTTCCGCCAAGGTGATGGCGGCGTCGTTTCCTGATTGCACGATTAGCCCGCGCAGCAGGTCTGAAACCTTTATGGCCTCGTTGACCTTCGCGAACATGGTTGAGCCGCGCGCCGATGCGCCCCCCTGCTTCCAGGCTTTCACCGACACGCTCATCGTCGTGTCGAGATTGAGGCGTTTTTCCCTGATCTCACGGAACACAAGCTCGGCGGTCATGATCTTTACCATCGACGCTGGCGACATCAGCTCGTCGGCATTCTTTTCCAGCAAGACCGTGCCAGTCTCGGCATCCATTAAAACGGCGTATTTGGCCGCGGTTCGAAACGTCTGCGCCTGTGCCGGCCAATATCCAGGCAAGACCAAGCCTGCAATCACGGTCATTCGTAACAGGGATCGCATCATATAACCGCCTGTCCTGCTAGCCGGCTGGTATGTGCGCTTGAAACAGCGCCGTGCCGGCAGGGCTCAAGGTTGTTTCCGTCAGGTTCAGGAATCTGGAGTGAATGTGCCTGTTCGCACCGGGAAAATCAACGCCACCATGCCGGCGGGTTGCGGCCGCCGTAGCGGCAACCGCAATTTCATAACCGACCAGGCAGGTGGAAGGGACTTCAGCTAGCGTTTGGCGCGAAATGGCCGCAAGCGTGTCAGGTCGATACCCTCGAATGGACCGCGTTTTTGCAGTCTCGAGGCAAGAATTGGCTTGGGGGAAAACGGTGCAAAGAAAACAACCCTGCGCAAGACTGGCGCACGCAACCTGTTCCTGGCGGCCAAACCGGCGCGGCGCGCATTGGTGCTGGCGCGAATGGGCGTCGACGCGCCGGGGATTGTCGCCAGATCAAACGGCCTTGGCTGTGGAACCGGAGCCGACACCCCGGTCCTGCCGGCGGGTTGGGCGCCGCTCGACGCGGTTGTGCGGGCGATTGCGCTCGACTGTGCCGATCCTGCCACGCGCGACGGACTTGAACTTGTCATTACAACCGCACGATCATCTGATGTCTGCCGCCGGACGGCCCGCGCCTGCTGCTTGCGCCCCAACAAGCCGGCCACCATGGTGCGGCCGCGGGACGGAATACCATCGAATTGCGCCGGACCACCGTCGGTGCGCAGGGATGCCACGAGCTTGCGGTCATCCGAGCCGCCCAGTCCGGCCGGACGCAGGTATTCCACCTTCACATTGGCTGTACCATAGCGGCGAAAATCTAGCAGGTCGGCTACCCGTTTTGAAAGGTCGATAACCCGCCCGCGATGGAACGGGCCACGATCGTTGACACGCACGATAATCGAGCGGCCATTCTTGCGATTGGTCACCCGCGCATAACTTGGCAGCGGCATCGTCGGATGGGCTGCGGTTATGGACGACATGTCATAAATTTCGCCGTTGGCGGTCTTGCGGCCGTGAAACGCATCGCCATACCACGAAGCCCGGCCGTATTGCGTTTGTCCCGGTCTAAACTGCCGGGGATAGTAGCGCTTACCGGCGACCTTGTAGGGCCGGCCGATTATGCGACGTCCTCCGCCCTTCGGCACCCTTCGGCCATTGCGGACCACACGCGGGCTGGCCTTGCCGTAACGCTTTTGCGAAAAATATTCGCTGGTGTTGGATTTGCGCCAGACGCCGCCACCGCTGGATGGCTGTTGGGCGCACCCGGCCAGGAACGCCAGCGAAAGCGAAACGGCCAATGTGCCGGCAAGGGACTGGCCTGGGAGCCGTCCGCAAAGCCGAAACGAGCGGGCAGAGCCACCTGGTTCCGGCCTGATCAGATTACGCATGCACTCGAACGCCTTACTAACCGGGTGGCCATCGGGCCGCCACCACCGGGCGGCAGCGATGCGTGATGGATACCCCTTGAACTCATCATTACGCGCGCAGGATTTCATGCAGGCACAAAGGTGCATCTTATCCTTCATCTGCCACTATCCTACAGTTCCGGTTTCCGGTTTGTTAATCAACGATGCAATGGTCATGAGGTCCCGGCCATGTTCGATGCGATTGAGCGCGTTTTTGAGCCAAAATGCCCAACTTGGGCGGGTCCCGCGGAAACTTCCTCGCATCACCCTTCTTCCAGTCTTGCTCAACTCTTGCTCTACTCTTGCACACGTGGCCTGTCCGCAAACCGGCAAAAGTCAATTATCCCGCCAAATGGGAACAAATTACGACCTTGCAAGATGATCGGCGCGCGCTTCAGCCGTGAACTTGATATTCCGCCAGGGAATACCCGAGAATTGCTCGCAGGCCACCTTGAAAATTTATCCCGACCGTGATCAATCTGGCGCATTCCGGCTCGCGCGCAGGGCACGGGGCCGGATAATGCCGGAAGGGTGGCCGAGTGGTTTAAGGCAGCGGTCTTGAAAACCGCCGTAGGTGAGAGCCTACCGTGGGTTCGAATCCCACCCCTTCCGCCATTTTATTACCATAAGTATCTGTTTTTTTATAAATTTATTTTTTGTTGCCATTTTCACCCCACATTTAACCCCACATTTAGATGAAACACCGTGACAAATACCGAGTGGAATGTGAGTGTTTGTCTCACCTTATAAAACGAATAGAGTATTGTTTTGATTGCTTTCTTGATGCCTTTGTGGGTGAAAAGGCATTGCGGCTGACAAATATTTGCCGACGGGAAAATAGCTATCTGCGACTTGATGGACGTCGAAGGAGCTCAGCATCCTTGACGAAACATCAAAGTTATAGATCATAGACTTAGCTATAATTATCGAATCATTCGTATCGCAATTAGTGCAAGGGGTTAGCTCACGCTCGCAAAATCCACCTTGATCTTAACCGATATAGGAATCAGGAATAGTTAGGCCCAAGACATCAGGGGCAATATCTAGTTTTTGAACCAACAGACACTTCAGAAGGGTAACCGCTGTTCTCAGGCCACTTGCTGGAGGGGCTCCAGAGAGGCATATGCCCAAGGCATAAGATCGTCGATCTGGCCGTTGGGATCCTGGTTGAGGTTTCTAGTCAGCACGCTGGCGAGGTAGGTCTGCGGATCGACGCCGTAGAGATTGCAGGCCTCGATGAGTGAGACGATGATCGCCCAATGCTCGCCACCGTCTATCAGGGTGTGGAAAGTAAACGGTCCAAACTGTTCTATCAACGTCGTGTTTCTGCATTGACCGGAGCGTTGACACTTGGCGCACGATAGGTAGACGGGGGCGTAGAGATAGGTTACGACTGTGAGGGACTTTATTGTTTACATTTCGACTTTATCTTTTAAGACGATCCCTTGTTTTGAGTCATTTAACAGACTCTGTATTCTTGACATCCTCGCCCCCAGAAAAGACTGCAAGAATTCTTGTTATACCTTTAGATGTATTCTTGCCATTATGTGTTGATTGATAGGCTTCTATGAAAGCATCATTTTTCTTATATACTTTAATGCGGCCTTTCCCGTAATTTACAGTTACTTCTCCTTCAAGCACATAAGCGAATAAAGGCACATCATGTTTATGAGGACCAGTCTCCTCACCGGGCTTCATAGTAACGATCGCCGCAGTGATTTTTGGCGTTGTTTTAGGATATGACAATTTCTGCCCAAGGATATCTGTCTCAGATGAAACGAGGACGTGAACTGGCGGATAAGATACTTTTGCAAATCCAATTCCCGCTAAAAACGACATTACGCCTATGCTTAGTGTATAAGCTACTATTTGAGGAACTGCCGACCTATTTTGCAGAATTTTCACCAGATTTCCTTATCTTCAAAATATGGTTCTCATTAGGTACTACAGACCAACGCTATCCATTGGATGATACCACAAACTCTGATACCTGCAACGGATCATCGATCTACTTCTCAGGTGGAAGGATTTCTTGAGGGAATAGATCCGCAAGAAGATGCTCTCGACGAATATCAACGAGATGAAGGCGCTTCTCCTCATTGGTTTGTCCGTCATCAGATGATTTGGCACACGAGCGGGTATCTGGTTTGAGAGGAT
>CAZTMN010000024.1:0-44960 GCA_964615275.1 uncultured Beijerinckia sp.
TCATCGCTGCAGGCGCTTTGATATACTCCGGGGTTGTCGACGCACGGCGGCGTGACGCCCGCGGCTCTGGTGTTCACGGCGTAATTGGCTCCGTCCGGCCGGCCTGGCCAGTCCCGGCGAGGGAGCCGTCTCCGGCTATGGTTGTGCGATGCAGAAGCCTGCGGTCGCGTTCAAGCGCATAGGGCATGGCACGGTGCAGCGTGCAGCGGTTGTCCCACATAACGAGATCGCCAACCGCCCACTTGTGGCGATAGGTGAACCGTTCCTGGGTGGCGAAGGCGGTCAGTTCGTCCAGCAGTGCCTGGCTCTGTTCCGGTTCCATCCCCTCAACGCATACAGCGTGCATGCCGAGCAGGAGCGCTTTTCGCCCGTCGGGCAGGATTGAGACCAGAGGATGCGAAACCGGCGGCAGCTTGCTGCGCACCGATTCAGGCCGTGGCGGCAGGCCAAAGCGGCGGCGTGTTTCTTCAAAGTCGTGGATGACTGTCAGCTTTTCCAGTTCCTTCCGGCGCCCGGCTGGCAAAGCTTCAAAGGCCATTGCAGTCGATGCAAAATTGGTGTCGCCTCCCTCGGCGGGTACTTCACGCGCAAACAACAGCGATGCCTTGCTCATGACCTTCCGGAACGAGCTGTCGGTGTGCCAGTCGCTGGTGCCAAGGGTGAAGGACTTGTGGCCGAGGTCATCAAGCGATTTTATCGCCCCGGTAAATTTGTCGATATTCGAGACGCGTATGATGGTCTTGAAACCGGATGCCTGATCCTTCGGGTCTTCGAATTCCTCCAGCTCGCCGAACCAGCGGCTGAACGCCACGTGCTGGGCATCGGTAAAGTCCTGGTTTCGGACCACCAGCACCGAATATCGCTCGAAAGCCGCTTGCCAGGCATCGAAAATATCCTGCGTCAATGGCTGCGAAAGGTTGAGGCCTTTCAGTTCGGCGCCAAAGCCATTGCCGAACGGATGTATGGTCAAGCCAGGCATGATCCCGCCAATGTTCTGATGTCCGGCCCTGTCCCGGTCAAGACGATTTTGATTCAGGATTTGGGGCCGCTATTCCTGTCAGGCGGGTTAGGTTATGACAGCTTGCGCACGCTGGAAAGCGGATTCGCGAGGCCTGTTGGGCAGCGTTGAATGCATCGGTTCAGTGGGCCTGTTAAACCGGACGGTTGCAACCACCTTGTGCCGGCAGAGTGGTCCGCGGCGGGTTCTCCTGCCCTGTCGCTGGACGTCTGCACCGGTGGGGGCCCAAGGCGTTGCGGGCGCCAACGCAACCGCGTTGAATTGCGCCGGGGTAGGACGCCGGTTTGCGCCGGCATTCCGGCGGTGTATGTGGAGCGATTATGAACGACACACAAGAATCGCCATTCTGGCGCTTTTCCCTGAACCTGTACCGGCAGGAGGGCGTTCCGGCAGCTTGTCTTACGCTGCAGGATGCCTGTTCCGTTGATGTAAACATCCTGTTGTACGGGCTTTGGCTTGCCGCGCACGGCCGCGAATTGTCGGTTGCGGACCTCGATACCATCGATTCTGCGAGCCGGTCCTGGCGGCATGGAGTCGTGGTGCCATTGCGCCATGTCAGGCGTTTCCTCAAGGAGCCCGAGCCGGCATTCGCCGACGAGCAGACCCGGAATTTGCGGGAGAAGATCAAGGCGGTTGAACTGGAATCTGAGCGTTTGCAACAGGAAAGGTTGTCCGGGCTGCGCGAGCCCGCTACCTGGGGCAAGGCAAATCCGGACTTGGAGGCCGCGGCAAATCTCAATATGAAGGCCTACGCAGACGTTCTGGTCGTGGAATTTGACGAGGGCGCACAATCTGCGATGCTGGCGGGAATGCGGGCGCTGGCAGCTTCCGGTAAGCTGCCCTGAAGGGCAGTGCATCAAGGAAAACCATTGGGAGATGATGTTGAGCGACGAAGCGCCGAAGCGGATAGTGGTGGGAATATCGGGTGCGTCCGGCATCGTATATGGCATCCGGATGCTCGAAGTGCTGCGGCAGGCCGGTGTCGAAACGCATCTCGTAATGAGCAAGGCGGCGGAGATGACCGCGGTCTACGAGACCGATCTGAAGGCCAAGGATATTCGCGACCTGGCGAGTGTCTACCATCCAATGACCGATATTGGCGCTTCTATTTCGTCCGGCTCGTTTCACATGCTCGGGATGGTCGTTGTTCCCTGTTCCGTGCGCACGATGAGCGAGATTGCAACCGGTGTGACCGGCTCCCTTATGAGCCGCGCCGCGGATGTTGTCCTGAAGGAGCGGCGGCGGCTTGTCTTGGCAGTGCGCGAAACACCGCTCCACTCGGGACATTTGCGGACAATGTTGCAATTGTCGGACATGGGCGCAGTTATTTCGCCGATCATGCCGGCTTTCTACAACCGTCCGGAATCGCTTGACGACATAATCAACCATTCCGTCGGGCGTATCCTCGACTTGTTCGGTCTTGATGCCGGTATTGTCAAACGCTGGAAAAACGAAAGCTGACGGGTGTCGGCGAACGGTGAGATCGAGCTTCGCTGCGGACGATCCCGCGCGCGCATTTCGCCATTTGGCGCCGAGCTGAAAAGCTGGCGCGTGGGCGGGCGGGAATTGCTTTGGCGGGCGGATCCGGCGATTTGGGCGCAAACCTGCCCGGTCCTGTTTCCAGTAGTCGGCTGGTGCCGCGCCGGACAGATTCGCATCGACGGTACAAGTTATCCGATGCCCGTGCACGGGTTTGCTTCCGCCTGCATGTTCGAACTTGAAACATGCGCAGACGATCAAGCGGTTTTCCTGTTGCGGGACAATACGCAAACGCGCGCGCACTATCCGGCTGCCTTCTTACTGCGGGTTGCGTTCGCGCTGCGCGACGAAGACCTGGAAGTCAGGATAAGGGTGTCCAATGAGGATGCACGCGATTTGTACTTTGCCTGCGGTCTGCACCCAGGCTTTGCAGTGCCATTTGCGGGCGGCGCACCAGGCGACTATTTTGTCGAGTTTGAAAAGCCTGAAATCAATCTTGTTCCGGTGATTGCCGAAGGCGGTTTGTTTAGCCGCGAGCGGCGAGCTGTTCCGCTGGACGGGCGATGTTTGAGGTTGGGTCCGGCCCTGTTCGAAAACGAAGCGCTGTGTTTCTTGAATTGTAACAGCAGCGCGATCAGCATGAGCCGCCCAGGCCACGGAGCTATCGCCATGCAGGTGGAAAATCTTCCCCATTTTGCAGTCTGGTCACGCCCCGGTGCACCGTTCGTCAGCCTTGAGGCCTGGAGTGGTTATGGCGATCCTGAAGATTTTTGCGGGGATATCTCCCTCAAGCCGGGGATGAGGCTCCTGGAGCCCGGCAACGCTGCGGAATTCAGTGCTGCATTTTCGTATTCCGACCGATAGGGGGGAACGCGCGGAGCCGATCTACCCGGAGGATCTGTCCCACAAATGCGTCATCTTGCCGATGGGCGCGATGCATTGTCGCCCAGCGCGCGTTGACCAGCACTTGGCATTGCCCGTCCGGTCTGCCAAAAGGCGGCCGTTGGCGACCAGGAAAGGCGTGGTGATTTGCCTGCGGGTAACACGCCGGTACCGTCAGCTATTCGACAAGCGAGGGTGAAATGACAGAACCGCTATTGAAACCGTCCGGACATGGCGCATTGGCGATCGACGGCAAGGCCGTGTCTGCGAAAGTTCTCGGGGACGTCGCGGCAAAGGCATCCACCCTGATTGAAAACGGCGTCAGGCCGGGCCTTGCGGTCGTATTGGTCGGTAATGATCCGGCAAGCCATGTCTACGTCCGTTCGAAAGGCAGGGCAGCGGAACAATGCGGCTTTCACTCGGTTCAGCACACGCTGTCTGCCGATACCGGCGAAGACACGATCGTTGAACTCGTCGAGACGCTGAACAACGATCCCGCCATCCACGGCATTCTCGTGCAATTGCCGCTCCCGGCACATGTCAATTCGACCCGGGTATTGGAAACGATTTCTCCTTCGAAGGACGTTGACGGCTTCCATCCGATCAACGTGGGCCTTTTGTCGATCGGCAGCATCGAGCGGGCATTGGTTCCTTGCACGCCGGCGGGTTCGATGATCCTGCTGGACGAGGCGATGGCAGCGCTGGGACGCGGTTTGTCGGGCCTGGATGCGATCGTTGTCGGCCGGTCGAACATTGTCGGCAAGCCGATGGCGCAATTGTTGCTGTCGCGTAATTGCACGGTCACGGTTGCACATTCGCGAACGGCCGACCTTGCCGGTGCAGTTTCACAAGCCGACATCGTAATCGCGGCGGTTGGACAGCCGCAGATGATAAAAGGCGACTGGATCAAGCCGGGAGCGGTCGTTATCGACGTGGGGATCAACCGGGTGCCCGGTGAAGGGCTGAACAAGGACGGGAAGCCCAAAACCCGCCTCGTGGGGGATGTCGAATATCCTGTCGCTGCATCCCGCGCAGCCGCCATCACCCCGGTGCCGGGCGGCGTGGGCCCCATGACAATTGCCATGCTTATGTCGAACACGCTTCAGGCTGCGCAGCGAGCCGGTTGACAGGTCCTGGCTCGTTGTCCGGGATGTGCTGTGCGGCACAAGTTTCCTCTTTGGGCGAGTCCATGTATGCTGCGCAAGCCGACTGGGCACAGAGTCCCGCGCTAAGTGGATCAAGCAGATGCAAACCCTCGAACGGATTCCGTTTTTCAAAGATTCCAATGACGTCGACCTGACGAAATTCGATCGCCGGTGCACGTGGAAGCGATTCGAAGAAAACGAGATTATCGTCGATTTCGAAGATTCAACCACCGATGTGTATTTTATTGTCACCGGAGAAGTTCGTATTCTCGTCCAGACCGCTGCTGGCAAGGAGGTCATCCTGGCCGAAATGCGGGCCGGGCAGTTCTTCGGAGAACTATCCGCGATCGACAACGTTCCGCGATCGGCAAACGTGACGGCGCTCAACCGGAGCGAATTGTGCATCATGCCGGCCGCAGTGTTTCTCGACATATTGTTTGCATCGCGCGGCGCTTGTGAAAAAGTGCTGCGATTGCTGACCGCAAGAGTTCGCGAGGGCAATGCACGCTTGACCGAGCACTCGGTCTACGATCTCAAGCACCGCCTTTACGCCGAATTGCTGCGGCTCTCCTCGCCGCGCGCCGGACGGGAGGGGCAGCGATCAATCAGTCCGCCGCCATTTCATCATGTGCTCGCAGCGCGCATCGGGTGCAGGCGCGAACAGGTAACGCGTGAGTTGTCGTCGATGAGCCAGGAAGGCGTTCTTGAGAAGACACGCGGTGCGCTCATCCTGCTCAAGCCGCAAGTGCTCGAGGAACGGCTGGCTGACGCCATGAGCAACGACGGTTAGGCCGCCAGCTTCACGTATCTGAACGCGATCATACCTGTTTCGCCAATGGGCTCTTTCAGCCCGGCCCCGGGGCGAGCGCGGGCCTTGTCGGCGCCGGTCAAGGTGCTTCGGGCGCTGATGCGGGAGAGGGCTTTGGCGCTGGCGGCTTGGCTGCTGGTATCGCGGATTTCTCACCAGACGTTTTTGCTGGTGCTGTGAACAGGGATTCGGCAGCCTTGGACCGCTTTATCAAGCTTTCCAGGTTGGGCATGATCGATGGCCGGCGCCACGGGCCGACCACGTCGAGTTCCAGCGTCGATGCCGGGTGCGGTGCGGCTCCGGCTTTTTGCGGTTTCAACTGCGCCTTGATCGACAATTTCAGCGCGCGCGTTGGCAGGGAAATCTCGCCGGAAACCTTTGAATGGACTGGGCCGCTGTCAAGCCTTGCGTCGGTGACCCGAAGCCGTCCATCCTTGATCTTTGCGTGAACGTACGCCTTTTCCAGCGGCGTTGAACCCAACCGGATGGCGTCAGGTAGCGACAGGGGAAGCGTTTTTGCCAGGCTGAGTCCCTTGACGATATCGAGGCCGGCAATAGAGCCCCTGGCGAGATTGAAACGAACCGAGCCCGACAGCAGGTTGGCGATCTCGGCAAAATTGTTGCCAGCACTGCGAAACTGAATCTCTCCTTCGGCGGAGCCGGTCATCCGCAGCCGTCCCTTGGTGCTGTCGAGCAGGGATTTCATGTCGATGGACCGAAAGTTTACGGCGCCCGATATCGCTGGGAGGGCGGGGCCCTGATCCAGCTTGAGGTTTGCACGGAAATTGCCGCCATAAGCCTGGGGCGCAACAATTGACAGCTCAAGGCTGCCGCTTCGAGCCAAGGCAATGAGGGCTACGTCGCTGGCCCGAAAATTGTCAAAACTTGCGTTTTTTGCCGACAGTCGAAGGTCGAGATCGACCAACGCCAAGGGCTTCAAGGGTAACGGATTGCTGTTCCATTTCCCGTCCGGGCTGATGAGCCGCGGGAAATTGGTGGCCCGGTGATCGATGTTGAGATCGTCCGTTGCCAGGGTTGCGGTAACGACCTGACGCTTGTCCCGTTCCAGCAGCGCCAGCGCGCCGGAAAATTGCACACCGTCGATATTCAGCTTCAGGTTGGTCAGAGATATAGCAGTCGGGCGGGCCTTGATGTGGCCGTCCACAGCGATTGACGAAATGGGGGCGGGCAGGGGCCATTGCGTGCCGGTGACGCTCAGCAGCGGGCGTATCGCCGTGCTGGAAGCAGTCAGCTTGCCCTGGAATTGCCAGCCGCTGATTTTGGTGGCGGAGCCATCCAGTTTCAGGTTGAGCAGGCGCGAGCGGAAGTCCACGGCAATGGGCGAAGCTTGTTTGCGCAGCAATTGTCCAGGATTCTTGATCATGGCCTCCAGCGAAACCTTTTCGCCACGCCAGATGAAACCACCGCTGAATGCGGCGGGTGACTTGATTTTCGCCCAATCCAGTGTCGCGTTGATGTCGCCTACCTGGGTAATCGTTTTCTTGTTGCCGTCGCGCACCAGCATTCGGCCGCCGGCGATGGAGATGGTGGCCAGCCGGGTTTCGTCGGCATCACGTGCTTGCGGTGAGGCTTTGGCAGCGGTGCTGGCCCGCGCAATTGCACCGCGGTCATGGAGGGGACGCCCATGAACGTTCAGGGCTATGGTTGGCAATATCAGCGACAGCGACGATACTTCCAGCCGGCCGGTCAGCAGCGGCAGCAGCCTCAGATTGCCTTTGAGGATTTCGGTATCAATCTGAAGGGTTCCCCAGCGATCGCGGATCGAGACCGCGCGAAATTTGATGTGCGGGCGGGGCAGCAGCGCCACGGTTACCCGCTCGCTGGTTTTGAGCTCCAGCCCGGTTGTATGCCTTACCTGGCGCGCCAACTGCCGGGTGATGCTCTCATCCCAATTGGACCAGGGAAAAGCCGCAGCCGCCACCGCGACAACCAGCGCTGCGGCGATGATCCACCATTTGCGGGCTCTTAACATCGGGTCCTTCAGGTTCACAAGCCGCCAATCTATAGCGGTTTACAGCGGAGCGGAATGTGCATTGCGCGCCGACGATGCGATATCACAAAATATTTCTTCAGTTAATGCGCTTCCGGGCAAACCGGCAGCCAACCGTCCATCAGCCAGATGGTTGGAGCAACAATACGGCAATTCGATGCTGAATGCAGTCCATAAAGGGGGCAATGCCAAGGCCGGCGGGGGGCGTCGAGCCGTATCAACTGATGCAGGGCGTCCAGATCCAATTGCCCGGCTACTGCTTCCGGCTTTACGTGAAAACCGCCTCCCGGGCTACTCGGCCGGCCTCGCGGCCGGGCTTTGTGCGGGTTGCGGAGCGGGAAAGACCGGCGGCAAAGCCACCGCTTCGTTTGCACCTCGCTCCTCGCGGGTTCTGCCGGAGATGAAGCTGTCGATCTTGTCCAGGTAGATATAGACGACAGGCGTGATGTAGAGCGTGAGCAATTGCGAAAACAGCAGGCCGCCGACGACCGCTACGCCAAGAGGCTGGCGAAGTTCGGCGCCGGCGCCGTGGCCGATTGCAATCGGGACCGCGCCAAAGATAGCGGCCAGGGTCGTCATCATGATCGGACGAAAACGGATTAGAGCTGCTTCCCGGATGGCGCTGACGGCGTCAGCGCCGGTTCGTCGTCGCTCGATGGCGAAGTCGATCATCATGATCGCGTTCTTCTTCACAATGCCGATCAGCATGAGGATGCCGATAATCGCGATGACCGACAGGTCCATGTTGAAATAGCTCAGCGCCACCAATGCACCAATGCCGGCCGAGGGCAGGCCGGACAAAATGGTAATCGGGTGGATGAAACTTTCGTAAAGAACGCCGAGCACGATATAAATCGTCAGGATTGCGGCAAGGATCAGGGGCACCTGTCCGGCCAGCGATTCCTGGAACAGTTTTGCCGATCCGGAAAAGTTCGACGAGATCGTTGCGGGCAGGCCAATCTCGCGTTCGGCGCGCTTGATCGCATTAACCGCGGCGCCCAGTGAGACCCCTTCGGCCAGGTTGAACGAGATCGTGACCGAGGGCTGTTGCGATTGCCGGTTAATCGTCAGCGGTCCTACTTCGCGCTTGATCGTAACCAGCTGGCCAAGAGGGACCAGCGGCGTGTTGGCGCCTTGTCCACGGACATAGATGCGGTCCAGCACCGAGGGATCATCCTGGAACTTGTTCGACGCTTCCATGATCACGGCATAGTCCGCAGCCTGGGTAAATATTGTTGATATCTGGCGGCTGCCGTAGTGGTTGTAGAGTGTTTGGCGAATGGTCTCAGACGATATGCCGAAGGCAGCTGCCTTTTCGCGATCGATTTCGAGCTTGATCTGGGGGTTTGCGATTTCCAGATCCATGTCGACATCGCGCAATTGCTGGATGGCGCGCATGCGCTGTTCCATGACCGGGCCTTTTTCGAACAGCGCCTTGATATCCGCCGACTGCAGCGTGTACTGATATTCCGAACGCGACGGCCGTCCGCCCGAAAGCCGCAGGTTCTGGACCGGGCGGAAAATCGCGCTGATACCCGGTACGGAAGAAGCCTTGCCGCGCAGGCGTCCGATTACCGGACCAATCGGGCCGCGAACGGATTTCGGTTTCAGGGCAACAAACATGAATCCGCGGTTGCTGCCGCCGCCAATGCCGGCCACCGAATTGACGTAATCCACCGCAGGGTCACGAAGCAAAATGGCGACGACCTTCTTTGTCAACTCGGCCTGAACGTCGAAGGCGGTATCCGGCGCGACCCGGCTGGAGCCAATCAAGAACCCGGTGTCTTCGCGCGGGAAAAATCCTTTCGGCATATCCTTGAACATCTGGATGCTGATGAACAGCGTTGCGATTGTGCCAAGCAGCATGAGGAAGCGCAGTTTCAGCACGAGGTCCAGACTGTAGCGGTAAAACAGGGCCATGCCGTTGATGAGAAGGTCGCTGAACATGCTGAACAGCCCCGGCCGCTTGTTGTGCTCCGGCGGGCGCAGCATGCGTGCGCACAGCATCGGTGTCAGCGTAAGCGACACGAATCCGGATACCAAAATCGCGCATGAAATAACCACGGCAAATTCGCGGAATACCCGGCCGACGATACCCCCCATCAACAGGACCGGAATAAATACCGCCACCAGCGAAAGC
This sequence comes from uncultured Beijerinckia sp., assembly GCA_964615275.1. Classification (GTDB taxonomy): domain Bacteria; phylum Pseudomonadota; class Alphaproteobacteria; order Rhizobiales; family Beijerinckiaceae; genus Terripilifer. The sequence continues at coordinate 9,484 of CAZTMN010000024.1, forward strand.
GTGATGGAGATAATGGTAAATCCGATTTCCTTCGAGCCTTTTAAGGCGGCTTGAAAAGGTTTCTCTCCCGCTTCGATATGCCGGACGATATTTTCCAGCATGACGATCGCGTCGTCGACAACGAAGCCGACCGACAGCGTGATCGCAAGCAATGAGATATTGTCGATCGAATAGCCAAACAAATACATAAAGGCGCAGGTTCCGATCAGGGAAACCGGAAGCGCAAGGGCCGGTATCACCGTGGCTGAAACGCTCTTCAGGAACAGGAAGATGACCAGGATAACGAGGATGATCGCCAGCGCCAAAGTGAACTGGACATCGGCAATGGATTCGCGAATGGAGATGGACCTGTCGAACAGGACGTGTGTGTCGATGGATGCCGGTAGTTGTGCGCGATAGCGTGGCAATCTCGCTTTGACGGAATCGACGACGTCAACGGTATTGGCGTCTGATTGCCGATAGATAGCCAGCGTCATGGAGCTGTTCTTCTTGTACCAGGCGCGCGTTTCCTTGCTCTCAACCGAATTGTAAACCTTGGCGATCTCTTTCAAACGGACCGGCGATCCATTGCGCCAGGCAACCACGAGGTTCTGATACCCCTCGGCATTTTCAATCTGGCCGGATGCCAAAAGCGATATTTTTCTCGTTGAACCGCGCAGATCGCCAACCGGCGCAGCGGAGTTCGCCTGGGCGATGGCGGATCGAACGTCGTTGAGCGTGAGGCGCCGTCCGGCCGCCTTGTCGGGATCAACTTCAATGCGAACGGCAAACTTGCGCTGACCGAAGATCAAAACCTGTGCGACACCGGGCAGCTGCGAAATCTGTTGCGCGACAATTTGCTCGGCGTAATCGTTGATCTTGGCAAGCGAGAGGGTCGGTGATGTTACCGAGAGGAACAAGATCGGTGAATCAGCGGGGTTGCGTTTGCGGAAGCTGGGCGCATCGGTGACTTCCGGCGGAAGCCTGCGCTGGGTGGCGGCGATCTGCGTTTGTACATCAAGCGCTGCGCCGTCGATCGACCGATCAAGGTCGAATTGCATGGTAATCGTTGCCCGTCCCGGTTGCGAGGTGGACGTCATCTGGGTAATGCCGGGAATGGTCGCGAAAGCCCGTTCCAGCGGCGCCGCGACGGATGCGGCCATGGTTTCGGGGCTGCCGCCGGGAAGGCGTGCCGTAACGCTGATTGTCGGATAGTCAACGCGCGGCAATGCGGCAACCGGCAGCTTCAGATAGGCGAAAATGCCGAAGACGATGAACGACAACATCAGCAGGGTTGTCATCACCGGACGGCGGATGCACAGCTCCGAAAGGCCCATCAGCTGTCTCTTTTCGCAGGCTTGTTGCGGACCTGTACGCGCGACCCGTTGCGCAGCGACAGGGCGCCCTCGATAACGACGGTTTCAGTACCCTCAAGACCGGAAGCGAGAATTTCCCGGCCCTCTTGCGCGCGTAATATTTTCACCGGCTTGACCAATGCCTTGCCATTGTCGACGACGAATACGAAATTGCCGTTTTGTCCCGATTGCATGGCTTCGCGCGGAACCGAGACGACGTTCTTGTCCCGCCGCAAGATCACCCGCAGATCGCAGATCTGTCCTGGCCAGAGAAATTCATCCTTGTTGTCGAATATGGCGTAAACCGTGATCGTGCCCGTGCCCGCATCGATTGTGCTGTCCACGAGCTTCAACGTGCCCCTGGCATACCGTTTCGCGCCTTGCGGTCTTGCGGCAACTTCGCCTTCGCTTTTCGCGATTGCAGCGCGCACCAGCGGCAGGAGCGCCTGGGGCAATGAGAAGGATACGTAGATGGGCGATGCCTGCACCAGCGTGACCAAAACACCGGTTGAGGAATTGTCGCCAGCCCGGATGGTGGCGCCGGTCTTGACATTCATGACGCCGATCCGCCCGTCGATGGGCGCCTTGATCGTGTAATAGCTCAACTGGACTTTCAGGTTCTCGATCTGGGCTTCATCGGCAGCCATCGCCGCAGCCGTTGTTGCGACCTTCAGGCGGGCGTTTTCGACGTTGATGCGATTGCCGGCTCGTTTTGCGAGTAGCGCCTCGTAGCGCTGTACGTCACGCTTGGCTTGTGCGTTTTCAGCCGTATTCTTTGCCAGTGCGGCCTCGGCCTGTTTTATCTGCGCGCGGATCTGGCGGGAATCGAGTTCAGCCAGTATGTCGCCGGCCCGAACCTTTGCGCCATCGGCAACCAGTGTCTTGCGGACTATGGAGTCAACGCGGGACTTGACGTTGATTGTCGCGAATGCGCGCGCCGTTCCCAGTGTTTCGACGAGATAGGGGACTTCGCCGATGCTCGCCTTGGCGACAATCACCGGAACGGGTCTGCGCGGCCCGCGCCGGCGGCCCCGGCCGCGGCTTCCAGCTCCAGGTCTTCCAGTTCCAGGTCTTCCAGCTCCAGGTCTTCCAGCTCCAGGTCTTCCAGCTCCAGGTCTACCTGCGCCAGGTCTTCCGGCTCCCGGTGGCCTGCCAGCGCCTTGCGGTCCGCCGCGTCCGGCAAATTGTCTTCCACGCGGACGTTTATCCTCGCCATAGGACGGAAGCGCCGAGGTAAGCATGGTCGGGAGTTTCGCGCGCAGCGCTGCGGCCTGCTTTTCGCCGTTCGGGTAGACAAGATTTGCCAGCTTGGGCCATGCAATTATAGCCGCCACACCTGCGATGGCGATGAAGACAAGTGACTTTGCAACCTTTCCGAAAATCATGTTCACGGAGCTCCCGGGGTCATTTGCAGACGGCACGATCGATCGGTGGCCCTGCCTGCAAATATCTGACCAAAAGCGCGATTTATCCGAAGCTGGCGGTTTTGGCACGCAAATTCTTCACGCCAATCGAGTTGTGCCGGTTGGGCACCTGCACCCACGCCACCAATCCCGCCATTGCGAATGTGTCTACCCCTTGGCACATACTGCGTTTTTGCATCGCGCAATACTTAAATCGCGGTAAGAATGCGGCGGTTCCCGGGGCGTTTAGGAAAAATTTTGGAAAACAGTCGCTTGGATCGAAGCGGCGGGCGCCACAATGGCCTTGTTCGTTCAGCGCCTTTGCCGGTCCAGCTCCTGGTGTTGCCGGGCGGTTGCGGCAACTTGCTGGCCGCAGGGCGAATGGTTTGTCTCGGCCGTCCCAACAAACGGGCTGGTTTTGCAAAATCGCCAAATCGGGTTTGATTTCCGCGTCTTCGCGTGCGCGTGCGAAGGTGGTGCTGATATCGGATGCGGAAATGGAAAGCCCTGGCCTGAACAGGCCGAGATTCGAGTTGGAATCCTTGCCACCGAGAAATTCGAGAGAGCTCATGCCTTGGCGCCCGTGGATACCGAGTGGCAGCAGGGCCAGCGGCAAGCCGTCGCGGCTTTCCACACTTATCAGAAATGGGGCGACATCCTGGGCGCTGCCGATCGTTTCCAGCCAGGGCAGGAGGAAGCGCCGGGTCTGGTAGAGCGAGGCGGGGGCGACTTTTTCCAGCTGCGACCAGATCTCCAGGGCCGTTTGCGCGCTGTGGTGAACGCGCAGAATATTGCCTTCATCGCCCAGGCGTTCCCCGGCGGCCCCTGAAAAGGTGGAATCAGCCGGGAGCTCCGCTGCTTCCGAGCGGGAATCGGCATTAAAGGTCGCTGTTGCGATAATGGTCCTTGCTCCAGCAAAATACCGGCGGATTGCGCCAAAGTGCCGTCACGCTAGCGGGAAATCGTCAACATCGGCTTTCGATCGTGCCATTTTTTTAAAGTCTTGGCGTTACTGTCGTCCCAATTGGCATCGCCCCACGATTTCAGGGATTTGGGATGAGTATCGGCAAGCCGGCGCTGGTTCGCGCAAAACAGTCGGCGATTTCGGCTGGGTTTCAATTGTTCCGCTCGACCGGGGCGCATCGGCTCGCGGCGCGATGGACCGGGGGCGTGGGCGCAATATTGATGTTTCACCGCGTGCGGCCGTGGACCGGAAACGGTTTTGCGCCGAACCGGCTACTGGAAATCACTCCGGAATTCCTGGCCGAAACAATCGAAACGTTGCGCATTATGGACTTCGATATCATCGGGATTGGAGAGGCGCTTGATCGCCTGGAAACCGGCGAGGAGGGGGACAGGCGTTTCGCGGTGCTCAGTTTCGACGATGCCTACAAGGATAATTTGGAATACGCATTGCCGGTGCTGCAACGCAAGCAAGCGCCATTCGTGCTTTACGCCGTCCCGGGGTTTGCAGAGCGGACCGCGGGATTGTGGTGGCTGGAACTGGAGGAAGCGATCCGTCGCCTGGATCGGATAGTGCTTAGCCCGGAGGCTGGCGGGCTTTGTTTAAGCGCTTCAAATGATTCAGAAAAAACATAATTTTTCAACATCTTGTACTGGATTCTTCGGGCTATGCCTGAAGTTGAAATGCGCCGTCGAATTCGGGAACTGGCGGACACTTCGGGGTTGGATTGGCGGGTGCTGGTTGAAGAGGTGTGCATGGACTGGGATCTGCTAAAGCAGGTTGCGGCCGAGCCGCTTTGCACAATCGGCGCGCACACGCTTACCCACCCGATGCTGGCGAAGCTTTCTGCTGCGGAAATGCGTCACGAAATTGCGCAAAGCCGGACCGAGCTCGAAATCCGGCTTGGCGCGAAGATCGAACATTTTGCCTATCCGGTCGGGGACCCGGGTTCGGCAGGCCAGCGGGAGTTCGAGGCGGTGGCCGATCTTGGCTTCACAAGCGCTGTAACCACGCGGCCGGGCATGGTGTTTGCGGATCATCGGCTTCACAGCCGGGCCCTGCCACGGCTGTCGGTAAACGGCAACTGGCAGGATGCAAAGACACTGGAAGTCCTGCTGTCGGGTGCGCCCTTTGCGCTCTGGAACAGGGGCCGGAAGCTCAACGTCGCGTGAGCGCGCCCGGCACTGCTGCTCCTGGGGCTAGTCCTTCCCGCCCTCCATCCACTTGATCAGCGGCATGATCGGGATGATCCATCCGAGGCCCAGCAGGGCGTAACAGATGCCCTGGACCAGTTTCCCAGCCTCCTGCAACGGACGTGATTGCGCCAGGGCCATGGCGATCAGCGCGTAGATCACGACAAAGCTTAACATTACTACCGCGCCCAGCAATTTTCTGGATTTCCGGCGCATGTCTGGATCCTTCGTGTGACCTTGCGTGGCTGTTTATCCCGCTGGACGCGGGGTTAATCCGGGCTTATGTCTTGGCGCGCGTGAACGATCAACCTTTGATCGCTCATCCTGGCAATTCACCGGGGGCGTGCGTGAGCTCACAGGATCCTGACAAGCAGAACAATCAGCCGGCTGAAACCGGCAAACCCGCGGAAGAGACGCCAGCTTCCGACGGTCAGAAGGCCGGCCACGTGGCCCGGGCTGATAATGGCAGTGTGCCGGAGGCGAAAGCAAAGGCAAGCCCGGCGCATGAGCCTGCGCCAGCAGTTGCGCCACAGCCGGCGAGGGTGACGGAAGAGGCGAAGAAGCCGGTGGAAATGCCGTCCGATCCGGCAGGCGCAAGCAATTCGTCAGCCCCTGACAGTCCAGACAATGAGCCCGCGGCCGAAAGTGAAAGTGGCACGGCCGATCCACAAGACCAAGCCGTGGTTGTGGTTCCCGCAGATCCGTTGCGGCCCGTGCGCATCTGGTTGTGGCTGCTGGCGGCTATGGTGTTTGCAATGGTCGTGGTGGGCGGAGCCACGCGCTTGACTGAAGCCGGGCTCTCGATCACGGAGTGGAAACCGCTGACCGGCGTCATTCCTCCGCTCAGCGACGCCGTCTGGAACGAAACTTTCAATAAATACAAACAGATACCCCAATTCAAAGAAATGTTTTCGACGATGACCCTGGCCCAGTACAAGGTCATCTATTTCTGGGAATGGGGTCACCGGCTGTTGGGCCGTCTGATCGGGCTGGTGTTTGTCCTGCCGTTCCTGTGGTTCGTGTACACGCGCCGTATCGGCTGGAATCTCGGCTGGAAACTGGTTCTTGTGTTGGCGCTTGGCGCGATTCAGGGTGCGATTGGCTGGTGGATGGTGAAATCGGGTCTCGCCGGGCGGACGGAAGTGGCGGCCGAGCGGCTGGCTGTCCACCTGCTGCTGGCGTCGGTGACCTTCGTCGCGTTGATCTGGCTGGCGATGGGATTGCGGGGCCGGGAGCCCGATGAGGCGCGCTGGGACGTGCGCGGCGAGGCGACTGGGTTGATTGCCGTGATCCTCATACAGATCGGGCTCGGGGCGCTGGTCGCCGGTGCGCGCGCCGGGCTGACCTACAACACCTGGCCATTGATGGACGGGCACCTGGTGCCATCCATCGGCAAACTCACCAGCATGAAGCCATTTTGGCTGAATTTCCTGGAAAACCCGACCATGCTGCAGTTCCAGCACCGGATGTTCGCCTATCTCGTGGTATTGATGGTGCTGGCTCACGCGTACAAGACCTGGCAAAACCGGGTCGGGGGGCGCATAGCCGGGCGGGCTTGGGCGCTGTCGCTGCTGGTATTGCTGCAGGCTGCGCTGGGTGTGTTCACGCTGCTCCATGTTCTGCCTGCCGGAAAGATGCCGATCTACCTGGCGCTGGCGCACCAGGCCGTGGCCTTCCTGTTGCTTGGGATGGCGGTTGTGCATCGCGCTGCAATGGCAAGGCCGGGCAGCACAGGTGCGAACCGGCCTGCCGCGGCCGCCGGCCACAAGGTCCAGGCAGACACCGGCGATACCGCGATCGCGACCTAAATCAGCCTTGTGCGTTTCCTCACCTTGTTTGCAGTTTGGCAGGCTATTTTTGCCGCAGCCATTTGAAGCCTGGAGGTTGTAGTACGCCGCGCATTGGGAATTACGTGCTTTCTGACCTTGATGTTCTGGTCGGGATCAAGCGCCCTGGCGGCCGAATCCCGGCAGGACAAGGCGTTGCGCATCATGGCCTTGGCCCAATTGTACGCCGAGCGATGCAAGGACCTGAAAGTCGACTGGATCCGGTTGACGGTTTTTCTCGACGAAGCCGGCGTCAATACTGACAGGCTGGACAAGCCCCCGGCGGTCGGCAAACTTGCCGCCTTGTTGGGCGAGGAGGCGAAGCGCCTGAAGGGAACGCCGGCGGCTCGATTGTGTCAGCGCGCGCGAGCTGACTTTGGAGCCAGGAGCCGCATTCGCAAGAACATCCTGTCGGATGGTCCCGGGGCCGCGCTGCAGAACAAGGCGTTCAAATGGATTGACAAGCTGGTTGATTGAGCCGGGTTGGTGCGGCCGCGCTGTCCGGATTGATCAACCCAAGACCTGTTCAGACGACAGCCACCCCTGCGAACGTCGGATGCAGCCAGGCCAATGCGCCAAACGCGACCGTACCGACGACCAGCGCGGGGATGTCTCCGGTCATGAGGCCATTGGCCGATGCAACCGGGTTCGGCAGGCCGCGCCTCTTGACGCTGATGCGGTCAAAAACCGCCCAGGCCAGAAAGACGCCGAACAATATGATGCCGCCGAGGTCGCTATTGACCAGCAGGTGCGCCAGCGCCCAGGATTTCACGCCGACCAGCATGGGATGCTTGAGCGCCGACTTGATCCGGCCAACCGGCAGATAGGCTGCGGCAAGCGCCACAAAGGCGAACCAGAGGAGCAATATCGACAGGTAGCGCAGAAACCGTGGTGGTTCCCAAACCGGAATGTAGCCGCCGGCGCGATACGCCCCGAAGCCATAGACGATCAGGATAAGGCCGATCAGGGCGATGACCGAAAAGATACCCTTGTAGGCGTTTTCTCCCAGTTTGCCCGTGAGCCGGGCCCTGGTTGCAGGCATGGCCGGAACGAGGTGAATGCCCACGAAGACCGCAAGACCCAATAACATGATGATCATGGTAACAGCCCGTACGCTGGAATTCTGCCGCGCTTCGGGGTGGAAACGCGGCAGCCTGTTTCACCAATTGTGCGCTGGTCAGGCCCCGGCAGCAAGCGCCTGCTCCAGATCGCCGATGATATCATCGACATCCTCAATCCCGACGGACAGGCGCACAGTGTCCGGCCCGGCGCCGGCTATCTTCTTCTGTTCGTCGGTTAATTGCCGGTGCGTGGTTGATGCCGGGTGAATGACCAGCGAACGGGTGTCGCCGACATTGGCCAGATGCGAGAACATCTTCAGGTTCTTGACCAGGCCGACGCCGGCATCGTAGCCGCCTTTCAGACCGAACGTGAAAACCGCGCCAGCGCCGGCCGGGCAATATTTCTGCGCCAGCTGGTAGTTCGGATCGCCTGGCAGCGACGAATAGCTGACCCAGTCCACGGCTGGATGGTTTTTCAGGTATTCGGCGACGGTCAGCGTGTTGTCGCAGTGCCTTTGCATGCGCAACGCCAGCGTTTCCATGCCGGTCAGGACCAGGAACGAGTTCATAGGCGCGATGGCGGGTCCCAGATCGCGCAGACCCAACACGCGGCATGCGATGGCGAAGGCGAAATTGCCGAAGGTTTCGCCAAGCACCACTCCGTTATATTCCGGGCGCGGTTTGGACAGCATCGGATATTTGTCGCTGGCCATCCAGTCGAATGTGCCACCGTCGACGATCAGTCCGGCGATGGAATTGCCGTGCCCGCCAAGGAACTTGGTCGCCGAATGGACGACAATATCTGCGCCCCAGGCGAACGGCTGGACGAGGTAGGGCGTCGCCAGCGTATTATCGACGACGAGCGGGATTTTGTGCTTCTTGGCGACCTTCGAGATAGCTTCAATATCGCAAACGATACCGCCCGGGTTGGCTATGGATTCAATGAAGATAGCCTTGGTGCGGTCGTCGATCTGGCTTTCGATAGCCGCCGGGTCTGCCGGGTCGGCCCAGCGCACGTGCCAGTCGAAACTCTTGTAGGAGTGGTTGAACTGGTTGATGGAGCCGCCATAGAGCTTTGTCGAAGCCACGAAATTGTCGCCCGGACCCATCATCGCGTGCATGACGAGGAGTTGGGCGGCGTGGCCGGAGGCCACCGCCAGCGCAGCCGTGCCGCCTTCCAGCGCGGCGATGCGCTCTTCCAACACGCCGCTCGTCGGATTCATGATGCGGGTATAGATGTTCCCGAATGCCTTGAGGTCAAACAGGGAGGCGGCATGATCGACGTCATCGAAAACATAGGATGCCGTCTGATAGATCGGGGTGATACGGGCATTGGTTGCCGGATCGGGCCGCGCGCCGGCGTGGATGGCGAGCGTGCTGAAACCGGTTGGCTGGTCGTTGTCGTTACTCATGGGAGCCCCTTTACTGGAAACTGTTCAGGCAGAAGCGGCAACGCTAACCTTTTCCGGGTTTTGGGAAAACCCCCAAATCGGCTACCGGGATCGTGAGATATCGAACCGGCTTGTGCTGGCCACGGGTTTGCGGGCCATGTATTAGTAAGCGCATCGTTTGAGGCGTGCAGATTCCCGGAAAGGACCCTGGAATGGATTCTGAATTGCTAGACAGGTTGGAAATCCGGCAATTGATTGACAATTGGGTTTTGTGGCGCGACAGCGGTTTTCTTGAGCGATTTCGTACGGTCTGGCATCCGGAAGGGCGCATGCTGGCGACCTGGACGCAGGGTACCGGCGATGAATTTATCGAGATGAACAAGAAGGCGTGGGAAAACGATGTCATTATTCTGCACGCCCAGGGAGCGCATTTTTCCGACATTTCGGGCGACCGGGCTATTGCGCAGACCAAGATGCACATCAACCAGCGCGGGGAAGTGGAGGGCGTTCTGGTTGATGTAACCTGTGTCGGACGGTTCTACGATTTCCTGGAGAAGCGGGAAGGAAAATGGGGTTTTTGCCTGCGCCAGCCGATTTACGAGCGGGATTTCATGATACCGGTTACCCTGGGTGAAGCGCCCAAGATTGACCAGGCGTTGCTGGAATCATTCCCCGAGGGATATCGCCACCTGGCCTATCTGCAGTCCAAGGCGGGGTTTCCCGTGAAGAAGAACATGCCCGGACTGCGCGACGAGCGGGTGCAGCAATTGTATGCCGCCGGTCAGGCCTGGCTCGAGGGAAAACCGCTCGCATGGGGACACGACTAAACCAACCCCGCGCGAACGAGCGATCTTGTTGAACACAATCAGTCAAACCAAAGGATGGGTCATGAACGCACGTGAACTTGACGAAAACACAATCACCCAGGCGGTCATCGACCGGTTCGGCAATGCACCTGAGGCGCGGGTCAAGGAGGTCTGTATCTCGCTGGTCAAGCATCTGCATGACTTCGTCCGTGACGTGCGCCCGAGCGAGGACGAATGGGCCTATGCGATCGATTTCCTGACCCGTACCGGACAGATATGCGACGGCAACCGGCAGGAATTCGTGCTGCTGTCAGATACGCTTGGCGTTTCGACCCTGGTTGACTCGATCAATCACCCGGTGAGCGGCGATGTTACCCAGTCGACGGTGCTGGGTCCGTTCTGGACGGAGGAGATGCCCGATTGCCAGCTCGGCGACGACATCCATGGCAACATGAAGGGTGAAAAGTGCTATGTTCACGGCACGCTGCGGTCGGAAGATGGAACACCGCTTGGCAATGCCCAAATGGACGTCTGGCATTCCGACGACGACGGGTTTTATGACGTTCAGCAGCTGGAAAAACTGGGCGGGCCGGCCGGGCGCGGCCGTTTCCGCACCGACAAGGATGGCAAGTTCTGGTTCTGGTCGATCAAGCCGACATGCTATCCGGTTCCCACCGACGGGCCGGTTGGCGAGATGCTGCGCGGGCAGGGCCGACATCCAATGCGGCCGGCGCACCTGCATTTCATCTTCACCGCTGAAGGTCACCGCAAGCTGGTGACACATATCTTCGATCCGACAGATGAGTATATCGATTCCGACGCGGTGTTTGGCGTCAAGGAATCGCTCATTCGTGAATACAAGGAAAACCCTCCCGGCGAAGCGCCGGACGGAACAAAGGTGGACACGAATTATGCGACGATCACCTATGATTTCGTCATGGCGAAATCGGTCAAAAAAGCGGCCTGAGCGGAGCAATCCATTCTGGCTGGCTGCGTGGTTGCCAGGCGTTGTGTTTGCAATCGCCGCCGGTACGGTGAGCGCACAGCCCGCCAGCACCGAGCCGGCCGGGCAGCAGCCGATATCCGGGCCGCAGTCAGCGCCGCTGGCCCTCGTGCCGCTGCGCGATTCAGCCGCCAAAGGGTTGAAACGCGAGCCTCCGTACGACGCGCTCAGGCAGGAGGATTTTGCCAGGCTCTTGCGACTTGAAGCCAGCCGCAAGCGCGGTCTTGCTGCGGCAGCTGCCGGCAATCGTGCCAATTACCGCCTCGCAGTTTCCATCATCGAAGCGCCGGCGCAGGTCATTGATGCCAAGCGTCTGCCCGGGCGCTGGTTGTGCCGCACCTTTTCGCTTGGCGGCAATTTGGGTCCCAAGTTTGCCGCCAGCAAGACCAGCTTCTTTCGATGCCGTATAATCCGTGAGGGCAATGGCTATACCGTGAAGAAAACATCAGGGTCGATGGCCTGGCTGGGCCGGTTGCGTGCGATCGATGGCAAGCAGATGCTCTATTACGGCAGCGCCATCGCGCGCGGCGACAGGATACCCGTCTATCCGGAAAAACGGCGTTTCAGTTCCCATCAGGTTGGGGTTCTTGAGCAAATTAGCCGCAACCGTTTGCGGATGGAAATGCCCGAACCGGTCCATCGCGGGCAATCGTTTCATGACCTGATCGAACTGGTGCGCCAGCGCTGAAATTGCGGTTATCGGGGGCTATACACGCCAGCTTGCAAACCCGGCCCCGACAAAAGTCGCGGGGCTCGGGAAATAGTCGACAAGCTCAAATCCGCGCGATTGCGCGGCGCCATGCGCAATAACCCAGTTGCGCACTTCATGGGCGCCGTTGCCTGTCTTTGGCAATTGCTCGTCAAGAAACCGGACAATGTCCGCTTCGCCTGATTGTTCGAAATGGCGGATACAGGCGCGATCAAAATCCTCATCGATCCAGCCCATCGTTGCCTCGCCTATGGAATGGCTCAAGCCGCCGGTGGCGAGGATGGCGATGCGCGCCGCAGGCTGGTAGCTCCCGATTGCCTTTCGCAACAGGCGGCCCCAGGAAAAGCAGCGCCGGATGACCGGCATCGGGCCTTCAACTTCGTTGACGAGGATTGGCACGATCGGGGTCGCGACGTCGACGGCGAGCCGCCACAAGGGCACGCATATTCCATGATCCAGCGTCAGCCAGTGCGAAAACGCCGGTTCGAATTCGCTGTCCATCGCGGTCTGCAGCAAGTGGCCAGCGAACCCCGGGTCACCCTTGAGGGTCTTGTGCGGAAAAATGTCCGCCATGAAAGGTTCGGGCGGCCCGTCGTGTTCGTCGCCAACACCGATGCAAAACGCCGGCATATTGTCGATGAAGAAATTCACCCAGTGATCGGGAGAGAGCGCGACGATGATATCGGGGCGGCACGCCTTGAGCCGCGCGCCGGTGCGCTCGAAGGCAGTGATGTAACGGTCCCGTTCGTTTTCCGGCAGGACTTGCCAGTCGCGGGCGATAACCGGACCGTGGCAGGCTGCAAATGCTCCGACCAGTTCAGCCATCTGCGCCCTCCGGTTGTTTCATGGCGTGCAGGCGCGCGATAAATTCCTGTTCCGGCATTTTGCGGATCTGGAAATAAAATCGCAGTAGGTAGGCGTTTACCAGCGGCGCCAGGGTTGCAACGTCATCGGCAAGCAATGCCGCGCTTACTTTTGGTGCAATTGCATAGCGTTCCATCACGGCTTCCATGTCGGCGCTGTACTCGGCAGCAAGCTGAGGCTGGCGTTGCAGATCGAAAATCAGTTTGCTGAGCTGGTAGTCGGTCATGGATCAAGCCCGGTTGCCGCTGGGTGCGTGGCGCTGAGGAAGGTTCCGCCAATCCGGCATTTTAAGGATAGAACGCGCGGCCCGGGATATCCAGCGGGCCACCCGGGTCCGCGCCGGCTTGCGATCCAAGTCCGGAAATCAGATCCTGTAGCGCAGGTCGCGGTCCGAGAACCAGCGCTTTTCAAGTCTGTACAGGGCGGTAACGCGACAGCCCTGCTTCAGTCCCAGGTGAAGCTTTTTTCGGGCTTCGCCATCGTTCCAGGCTCGCAGGCTGTGATTGTTGGCCCCGAGGAACCCCTTGAGCAGGGAGCGCCCGGGGCCGTTCTTGCGCGGGTTGCCGCACTGAATGACAGCTTCGTAGCGCTGGCCGGCGACAAGCAATTTGGCTTTGTCCAGCAGATCGCCCTTGAATTGTCCGGACCCGTCAAGGCCCAGCATGGTTACAGCCGCCAGCCCGGCCAGCACCACGCCCGCGGCGGGCAGCCCGATCCTGCCACGCATGACAGCGCGGGAATCATCATCATCGTCGCTGGACAGGAATTCGAAGGGCATGATCGCAATCATGAAACAGACTGGTTCTCATGCGGTTAACCTGTAGCGGAGCCAGCAATCCGCCTGGATTAGCGTGCGATCGGGCGCAAGGGGCGGGCGGAGAGAACGCGAGAATTGACGCCCATGAAGCCGATAGTTCCGGTCAACCTCCCGTGCTCGATCTTCGGACAACGGTTCATGACCACCTTGACGCCTGCCGCCTCGGCACGGGCAGCAGCGGCGTCGTTGCGCACGGTCAGCTGCATCCAGATCACCGCGGGGGGTACGTCCAGTGCAAGCGCCGCATCGACGATTTCAGCAGCAGCATCTGAATTGCGAAAAATGTCGATCATGTCGACCGGCTGAGGGATGCTGGAAAGATCGGCGTAGCAAGGCGCGCCAAGCAGGGTCTTGCCTGCCAGCCCGGGGTTTACCCCGATCATCGTGTAGCCGGCTTTTTGCAGATATCCGAATACCGTGTTCGAGGGGCGTGACGTATTGGCCGAGACGCCGACAACTGCGATTGTCTTTACGCTTGTCAATATGGCGCGCAGGTATTCGTCGGTATATGCGTCATGGTTGACCTGAACTGCCATCGCATGCAGCCTTTCGTTGCGTGATGTGGGCAGGCGAGCGGAGCGGTGTCAGTCTATCCGGGACGGCTTCGCAGGCAAACCGGAACAGCCAAACCTGAACAGGCAAACGGTATGGCGGATATTAGCGATCAGCGCGGCAATTGCATGACATTGGCGCAGGTCAGGGAGTTCCTGGAGCGGCATTTTCCCCAGATCGGGCCGGGCAATGACATGTTCGTCGAGGGCCTGGCACCGATGACCGCGCGCCTGCGCCTGGCACAGCAGCCAAAGCACCTGCGTCCCGGCGGGACGATATCGGGCCCGTCCATGTTCGCTCTCGCCGATGTGGCGATCTACATTGCGATACTCGGTGAGATCGGGGTCGGACCGGATATCGACAAGGCGGCCCAATCTCCGGGAGCCCGAACGGTTACAACCAATATCAACATCAACTTTTTACAGCGGCCGGTCGCCAGGGACCTGGTCGCCGACGCCAAACTCATGCGCGTCGGCAAGCGGCTGGCGGTCGGCGAAGCATGGCTGCTCAGCGACGGATCGGACGACCCCGTGGCGCATGCGGTGGGCACCTATGCGATCCCGGGCGGATAAAGCATAACGCCCTTGATTGGTCGCAGATATGTTTGCGAGTATTCGCAGGTGTCACCGTACGCGGATGACAACATCGTAGTCCCAGGAATCCTCGTCAACATAGAAATAAAGCTTGAAACGGTCGGTACCGCGTTTCTTGCCGGCCTTGTAGTAGACATAGCTGGCAAGGACATTCTTGCACATTGGAGAATTGCCGGGCCCAGTCTTTGTGAATAGTTTTCCCAGTTTCGGCGCCGGTTCCGGGACACCGGTTGACGCAAAGCTCCAGCAAATGTCGTCGCGAGTAATGGTCAGGGCAATTATTCCAACCGTGCCACCGGCGCGAACGCTCCGTGTTATAGTTTTTGCAATTACCGCCTGGTAGCAAAACAGCAGAGTTGTCGCACCAAAGAAGCAGGCGAGCGCAAGTGAACGCAAGGATCGAAAGGTTCTCGCAAACTGAAAATACATTACAGCCTCCTAAATGATTTTGGATAATTGGCGACGCCAAAGTAAGTTTAGGCTATACTATAAATTGATGAAATCATATTCCGGTTTTCGGCAGGCGTGGGCCTGGAAGCGCAGCCTGACCGGTGAATTTCCATTACCTGATCAATGACATAGTCTTTGGGTGCGATTCGTGTGTTTGGCACTCTCGCGCTGGATTTGTACTTGCTGAAGACCGTTATGCATCCATTCCCCTACAAACGAGCGCACTTCATAGGTATCGGTGGTGTCGGCATGAGCGCGACCGCTAAACTGTTGCGCGACAGCGGCGTGGCTGTGACCGGGTCGGACGAAGCTGTGTATCCGCCGGTGTCCCATTTGTTGCGCGACGAAAACCTGGCCTGCGCGACCCCGTACGATCCGGCGAACATACCTGCGGACGTTGAGGTCTTTGTCATTGGCAAAAACGCGCGGCTTGTGCCGGACAGCAATGCAGAGGTTGCTGCGGCGTTTGCGTCTGGCAGGCCGATTCTGTCCTTCGCCGACGTGCTGGGGTTGTTGTCGCAGGACAGCCAGACGCTGGTTGCTGCCGGGGCATTTGGCAAAACCACCAGCGTTTCCATGATGGCGCATTGTCTGCGTGGGGCGGGGCTTGATCCGTCGTTCATGATCGGGGCGGTACCCCTGTCGCCATCGACGCCGGCGCATGCAGGTACAGGCCGGCATTTCTTGCTCGAGGGCGATGAATATCCATCCTCCAATTCAGACGATCGTTCGAAATTCCTGCACTACCATCCTGACCACCTGTTGATCACACCATTGGCGCATGACCATGTGAATGTCTTTCCGACCGTCAACGATTACCTGGCGCCGTTTTCACAGCTTGTGGCGGGAATGCCGGCCGACGGGCTGGTCGTGGCTTCCACCGGCGGGGAATTATCGGAGCAGTTCCTGCGATCGTTGACGCGCAGCTATGTCACCTACGGGATTTCTGATGGCGAATGGCAGGTGCGGGATATCGAATGGGGCGAACGCTCGCAATTTACCATCGTGCATGGCGGCAGGGAGATTGCGCGGCTGGAAACCGGGCAATTGGGAATCCACAATATCGAGAACATGCTCGGGGTTGGCGCATTCCTGCTGTCGCTTGGACTGATAGGCGCAGACCAGCTTGCAGCAGCGATGGCCTCTTTCAAGGGTATCAAGCGGCGGCTAGACAGGAAGCCGGGCAATACGACAATTCCGATTTTCGAGGGTTTCGGCTCTTCCTATGACAAGGCGCGCAGCGCCATCGCAGCCATGCGGCAGCATTTCCCGGACCGGCCGCTGACCGTGATCTTCGAACCGCACACCTTTTCGTGGCGCAACAAGGCAACATTGCATTGGTATGACGACGTCTTCGAGGGCTCGGAACAGGTCTACGTATGGCAGCCAGCCGAGCAGGGGGCCGGAACCCATGATCAGGTGACGCAGGACGAAATTGTCGCGCGTATCGCGGCGGCAGGCTTCAATGTGACCGGCCTGGATAACGCAATTGACGCAGGGAGCGACATCTGCGACGCGCTGCCGGCGGGCGCAGCGATCCTGTTCCTCACATCGGGCGATCTGGGCGGACTGATCGAAACTTTGCCGCCGCTGGTGGAGCAGCGCTTTCCTGTATGAGCTGTCGCACGCCGCCGGCAAGTTCCTTACATGCGCAAACTACTACCCTGCGCCGCATTGATTGGAGAGCTGGCGCCCTTGCAATGCATAATTGCAAATGGCATTTTGCGGAAATCAGGCAGAGAAAGAGGAAATCATGGACGCCCGCAACCCCGACACCCTGAGCGAACCGCTCGATTGGCCGGCGCAAGGCGTCACCCGGGTACCGTTCCGGCTATTTTCCGATGAGGAGATCTACCAGCGGGAGCAGGAGAAGATATTTCGCGGACCGGTGTGGAACTACGTCTGTCTGGAAGCCGAAATTCCTAAGCCAGGCGATTACAAGACGTCATTCGTCGGCGAAATTCCGGTGATTTGTACCCGCAACCATGACGGTGCAGTGCACGTGATGGTTAACAGGTGCGCCCACAAGGGCGCTCTCGTGTGCCCGAGAGAGCATGGCAATGGCTCGGAGTTGACCTGCGTCTACCATGCCTGGACCTATGATTTGACCGGCCAGCTGACCGGCGTGGCCTTTCGGCGGGGGATCAAGGGCAAGGGCGGTATGCCTGAGGATTTCGATGTCAAGAAACACCGCCTGGAACCGCTTCGCGTAGCGGTGTTGTTTGGGCTCGTATTTGCGACCTTCTCGGACAAGACGCCGCCAATCGAGGAATATCTTGGACCGCGCATGATGGATTTCGTCAAGCGCAGTTTCGGTCGCAAGGTGAAGATACTCGGTACGCAGTCGCAGATGACGTACAATAATTGGAAGTTGTATGCCGAGAACGTCCGCGACGCCTATCACGCGACCTTGTTGCATACCTTCTACACGTCGTTCAACGTCAACAGGCTCGATACCGATGGTGGCATCATCCTGGCGGACGAGAAATGGCATCACGTCAGCTATTCGAAACGCGATACTGTCTCAAATGCTCCCGAGTATGCCAACGACAAGGTACACGCTGCGCAGTACAAGACCACGCTCGAAGGTCCGCACCTGCTTGACCGGTTCGATGAATTCGACGACGGCATTACGCATACGATCCAGACGATCTTTCCGAATTTGACGCTTCAGTTCACGTTCAATTCGCTGGCCGTCCGCTTCTTCGTCCCGCGCGGCGTCGGCAAGACCGAATTGCTCTGGTTCTATCTCGGGTATGAAGACGATACCGACGAGCAGGTGGAAATTCGCCTGCGCCAGTCAAACCTTACCGGTTCGGCGGGGCTGGTGTCTCTCGAAGATGGTTGCATAAACGAGTTCGTTCAGCGCGGCACCCATTTGTGCGGCGATGTGAACTCGTTCATTGAAATGGGCGGCCGCGGCGTGGAGTCGAGCGAGGATTCCAGGGCGACCGAAGTCGCCATTCGCGGATTCTGGGAAGGCTATCGTCGTATCATGGGCTTTTCGTGAGGTATTCCGGTGCGTGACGACGATAATATCGATGCAGGCAGTGACATTGTCGACCTGCAAATCCGGTTGCAGATCGATGACCTGATCACCGACTACGTGCATGCTATTGACGACGACCAGCTGGAGCGCTGGCCGGAGTTCTTTGTTGCCGATGGCAAATACAAGATCATCTCTCGTGAGAACTTCGACGCAGGGCGGCCGATCGGTGTGCTCTATTGCGACACGCGCGGGATGATGCGGGACCGCATAAACGCCCTGCGCACGGCGAATATCTATGAGCCGCATACCTATTGTCACGTTACCGGGCGCACCCGGGTCAGACAGGACGGTGAGATTTACCGTGCGCGAACCAATTTCGAAGTTGTCCGCACGATGCAGGACGGCGGCGATTTCCGCTTCGCTGTCGGCAAGTATATTGACGAAATCGTCTTTGAAGACGGCCAGCCGAAATTCAAGTCGCGCATCGCCGTTCTGGAGTCTCGGCGCGTCGATATTCTGCTCGTGATACCCTTGTAGGCTTGCTGGCGGACGTTTCCGGCCAGGTCCGCGTGGGTATACGCAATTGAAGCTGATGGGTCTCTTGGCTGTTGTTGCTCAATACGCGTTCTTGGTGTCGAGCAGCGACAGCGGCGTCTTGACCAGAATTTAGATATCAAGAAATAGCGACCAGTTGTCGATGTAATACAGGTCGTGCGCGACACGCTGTTCGATTTTTTCCAGCGTATCGGTTTCACCGCGCCAGCCATTGACCTGGGCCCAGCCGGTGATGCCGGGCTTCATCTTGTGGCGGGCGAAATACCCGTCCACGGCCTTGTCGTAGACCGTGCCGCCGGCCTTTGCCTGAAAAGCATGCGGTCGCAGGCCGACCAGGGACAGATCGCCTTTCAACACGTTGATCAATTGCGGAAGTTCGTCGATCGAGGTCTTGCGAATGATGCGTCCGACCGACGTAACGCGTGGATCGTCCTTGGTCACGAGCTTGGTCGCGCGAGCATCGCACTGATCGGTGTACATGGAACGGAACTTCAGGATATGGATCGGCTCATTGTTGAAGCCGTAGCGAATCTGGCGGAAAAACACTGGCCCTTTCGAGTTCATCTTGATTGCCAATGCGACAACCGCGAACAATGGCGCCAGCAAAACCAGCGCAAGTGCAGCGACCGTACGATCCTCGATCGTTTTGACCGCGCCGCCCCAATCGGACATCGGCTTGTCAAATACCGGAAGGAAGGGGACGTTTCCAATACGGGTATAAGCGCGTTCGCGCAGTTTGAGTTTTGCGTTGTGAGCGCTGACGCGGATATCGATCGGCAGGACCCATAATTTGTTCAACAGATGCAAGATCCGCTCTTCCGCGGCGGCAGGAAGCGCCACGATGATCAAATCGATTTTTTGATTGCGGCAGAAATCGGCCAGTTCTTCGAAATTGCCGAGTTTGGCGATCCCGCCGACGTTGTCGGGAGACCTGTCATCTCCGCGGTCGTCAAACAGGCCAAGAATCCGGATATCGGTGTTTGCCGATTTTTTCAGCTGATCGACCAGCGTCGCTGCGGCTTCCCCGCCGCCGGCTATCACGGTACGCCGGGCAAGAGTGCCTGCGGCGGACTGTTTCGCAAGCCAAATTCGCAGCGCGCATCGTACTGCAGCCATTATGCCCCAGCCTGTTGCAAACCACATGGCAAGCCAGGGTTTGAGGTAGGCGCCCGGCAGACCAATGATGAAATTGAGGACGATCAGGGCCGCAACAGCCAGGAACATCCATGCGCCGGTCAGGGCGATCTGGCGTGTCAGGCTTGACAGGGACGGGATCGTGTAGGTCCAGCTCTTGCGCAGTCCGGCCAGGGCCAGTCCGGTGGCGCCGGCCACGATCAGGATATAGGCCGTCCATCCTGTTTGCGAAGTGTTCAGCCAGTGCATTCCGCTGGCCAGGCCGCACAGGAAAATCGTGATGGCGTCGGCAGCCAGAACCGATGCAACGATCGCCGGCTGCGAAACCGTTTGCTGGCCGCCGCCGGATGCGCCGCTGCCTGGAGCGGCGTTCATCGGGGCGTGGATATCGGTTGGGTCAATATGGGCGTTCATAGGTTGCTCGCGCAGAACCTGGCGGTGACCGGCATCGGGCCGCTGGAAAACTGGCAAAAACCTAACGGAATTGTGTAAACGCAGCTCTAACGGGCCAGTTGCCCCTAGGTAATATGGATCGCCGATATTTGCGGTATAATAATACCGCATAGGTTAAATTACTGCTGGACAGTGATTTTCGCGTAATTCAGGTTGACGAAATGCGGGGTCTGCGCCTATAAGCCGGGCGCGCCCAGCCGCTTCGAGGCATCGAAATGCGGTGGCGGGTAATCCGACAATCTGGAAACAGTGCAATGTATAACAAGACGACGGTTACAAAACCGGCCGACGTGCAGAAGTCCTGGGTTGTGATCGACGGCGAAGGCCTGGTGGTTGGCCGGCTGGCGTCGATCGTAGCCAATATCCTGCGTGGCAAGAACAAGGCCTCTTTCTCGCCGCATGTTGACGATGGCGACAATGTTATCGTCGTTAACGCCGAGAAGGTTGTGCTCACCGGTCGCAAGCGCGATCAAAAGAAATACTACCATCACACCGGATATCCGGGCGGCATCAAGGAACGGGTCGCGGGCAAGATTCTCGATGGCCGCTTTCCCGAGCGGGTGGTTGAGAAAGCCGTCGAGCGCATGATCCCGCGCGGCCCGCTCGGCCGCCAGCAAATGCGCAACCTGCGTGTGTACGCCGGCCCCGAACATCCCCACAGTGCGCAAAATCCGGTTGCGTTGGACGTTGGCGCAATGAATCCCAAGAACAAGCGGAGCGATTAACATGTCAGAGACAACTCTTTCCTCGCTCCAGGACCTGAAGGAAGCTACGGGCGCGCCGGTTGAGGAAGCGCCGAAGTACGAGCAGAAGCTGGACAAGCATGGCCGCGCCTATGCCACCGGCAAGCGCAAGGACGCCGTGGCCCGGGTCTGGATCAAGCCCGGTTCCGGCAATATCACTGTCAACGGGCGGGAGTTCGACCGCTATTTTGCGCGTCCGGTGCTGCGGATGATTGTCCAGCAGCCGCTGGTGGTTGCGGCGCGTTCGGGACAATATGACCTGATGGTTACAGTATCGGGCGGGGGGCTGTCCGGTCAGGCTGGCGCTGTGCGGCACGGACTGGCGAAGGCGTTGACGCATTATGAGCCGGACCTGCGTCCTGCGCTCAAGCGTGAAGGCTTTTTGACGCGGGATTCCCGGGTCGTGGAACGCAAGAAATATGGCCGGCGCAAAGCCCGGCGCAGTTTCCAGTTTTCCAAGCGCTGAGCGCGCATTGGTGCAGATTGTGGCCGGATTCGGTCAGGCGAGTTTTGGAACGGGCGGCATTGGCTGCCCGTTTTTTCTTGGAATCAATGTCTTGTTAGCCACACGGGCAGACTGAGGGGAGCCTGGCGCGGATGGATGTGCGATAACGCACATGCAAGACATACAATCTGCCGCAAATCTGTGGCATAAATGATTGCGTGGACGATCAACAGACAATTATCCTTGCAGGAGCCTCCCCATGACAGCCGTCCGAATTTCCAGCTTATCCGCCACCGTTTCGCTAGGGGCATTGCTTGCGTTCAGTTGTGCGGCCTTCGCCGCTGACGTAACGCTTCAAAACGTCAAGTTGAATAGCCCGAACGGCAAATCCACGGCGGAGCTTCGCAAGGTGGTCGTGACCGGCACCAACCTGACGCGTGACGAAGTTTCCAAGCTTTTTACGGTGACCACTTCAAAAGAGGATCGTTTGGCGATTACGTCCAAAATGAAGGCTGACCTGTTTTCGATCCCGGAGGCTGTCATTACGAAGAACGACGGGACGGGCCGGATAACGATAAGTGGGATCGCCATTACCGGTATCGATGCTGGCAAGTTCGCAAAAGCTGCGATCGGCGGCATCACTGGCGGCGGCGAAACAAAGAAGGGCGGAGGCCAGTTTTCCCTGAAGTCGGGGCCGATCACACTTTCCGATGGCGACCTGAGCGCCGGTCTGGCTGCGGTCAAGAAGGGCGACATCACCGAAGGGACCTGGCAATTCGGCAAGTTTACCTGGGCCGGGCTGGAAATATCCGTACCTGAGAAGAGCCGCGGCAAGATCCACAATCACACCTTCAAGCTTGGATCAATTGAAGCGGAGACCAAGTACGAGGGCAAAGTCCCGACAACCTCGGTGGGTGTCTTCAAGGACATGACGTTCATCCCGGCGCCGGCGTCCAAGGCCGGACAAGGCATGGCGGCCTTTGGCTACAAGCAGGTCACGATCGGCATGACGGTCAAGGGCGCATACGATCCCAAGACCAAGAGCTACAAGCTTACCGACTACACGATCCACGGCAACGATACGGCCGTGCTGAGCCTGTCCGGGACCTTCGGCAATATCGACAAGGCAGCATTTACCGGCGACAAGCGTCAGCGGATGGGTGCGCTGATGGCTGGCGACATTGACGATGTAACCATCAAGGTGGTGAACAACGGATTGATCAACAAAGGCATCGCGTTTTTCGCGCGGATGAAGGGCGCACAGCCGGACGCGATCAAGGCGCAATGGGCGAACATGGCCGGTGGAATGCTGCCGATGTTCCTCGGTGGCGATGCCGGCGCGATGCAAAGCGCAACCTCGGTATCCACATTCATCAAGGATCCGAAGAACCTGACCATCAAGGCGAGCGGCAAGGCCGGTCCGCTGCCCTTCATGAGCTTTGTCGGAATCAAGAACCCGATGCAATTGTTCAGCAAGCTCAAAATTGAGGTTGTTGCCAACAAATAGGGCAGACGGCGAAATTCTTTCGTACCAGGTGGAGCGGCGTTTGCGATATGGGCGTCGTTCCACCTGTTTTCGTTTGCCTCTGCGTTCGTGCGGATTTTCATATGTGCAAAAACGCTGTAAGGCATGATCGCCGTGGTGCGACCGGGTCCCGGCGGCGCGGTGGAACGGCGTTCTGGAAAGTTCTTTGATTGGCGCAGGCACGGATCAATGGCAGCGAAAATCTTCATCGATGGCGAATCTGGCACGACGGGCCTGGTTATCCGCGACATGCTGCGCGACCGGGCAGACATAGAGATAGTTTCCATTGATCGGGAAAAGCGCAAGGATGACCGGGCCAAGGCTGACATTATGGCGGCGGTCGACGTTGCTGTTCTGTGCTTGCCGGACGACGCCGCCCGTCAAAGCGCCGCGCTGGCCGCATCGCTGGGTAATGATGCGCCCAAGGTGCTTGATGCTTCAACCGCGCACCGGACCGCTCCGGACTGGGTCTTCGGATTTGCCGAGATGGGCGGCGGGCAAGCCGAGCGGATTGCTTCGGCGCCGCGGATCGCCAATCCCGGTTGCTATTCAACCGGAGCGATAGCGTTGTTGCGGCCACTTGTTGACGCAGGTCTGATACCGGTCGGATTTCCTGTCACGATCAACGCCGTGTCTGGCTACAGCGGCGGGGGCAGGTCGATGGTCGAGGCCTATGAAGCGCGTGAAGCTCCAGATTTCGAGCTTTATGCGCTCGGTCTCGAACACAAACATGTGCCTGAGATCATCCATTATTCCGGATTGACCCGCCGGCCCTTGTTCGTTCCCTCGGTGGCGGATTTCCGCCAGGGAATGCTGGTATCGATCCCTCTGCATCTCGATCAATTGCCAGGACATGCTTCGGGCGATGCGTTGTTGAATGCGCTGCGTGCGCATTACGGCGAAGGATCGGCTGTGTCCGTGGTTGCGCAAGACGCGTTGCAGGCCGAGAACGGCAAGCTGGAGCCGCAGGCGTTGAATGACACCAACCGCATGGAACTGCGCGTCTATCAGAACAGCGACCGTGGGCACGTGGTGCTGGTGGCGCGGCTGGATAATCTGGGTAAAGGCGCATCGGGCGCGGCCGTCCAAAACCTGGAGCTTATGCTGGGGCTCTGAGCCGGGCTCGAGGCTCGGCGGGCTGCAAGGTATCGCGGCGCTAAGTCCAGACCCGATTCTGAACCTATGTTGTTAATTTGCAACAGATGCCGTGATTTGTGCAAATGTGCCTGAGTCGACAGCGGTTTTGAGCTTCGCCAGACGCCTCGATCAGGGACGAATCGGAAAACACGCGGTAAATTCGGCGTGATGGGCCATGTTCGCATGGTTGATTGCCGATTTGTCTACATCTAAACATTTTTTGCCTGCGTTTTTCAGGGCCGCGTAAATCGGGCGGAAATTTTGGGGTCCGCTCGATTTCAGTATCCGATACCTGCTGATCACTTGCGGTCGTCCAGTTTTTTCCAGCGGGCCGGATTTACATGTCTGAATTGCCGTGCAAACCGCACCGTTTTGCATGTCGCCGAAGGGGGATTTAATGGGCCAGATCGCTCGAGCATTGATCCTGGCGGCAGCCGCCGGTTCGATAATTGCCAGTGCTGCACAGGCTGGCGGATTTGCCATTCGCGAACAAAGCGCCCGCGGACAGGGCGCGTCCTTTGCCGGTGCGGCCGCTGGCAGGGCTGGCTTAGGCTCCATGTTTTGGAACCTGGCCATTATCACGCAATACAACGGCTGGAATTACCAATCCAATGCATCGTTGATCATGCCCAGGACCGACCTTCGCTTGAATGCGACGGTCCCGGCGCCGATCCTTGGGTTTGGCGCAAATGCGGGGGACATCGGTCAGTCGGCGATAGTGCCGGCAAGCTATTCATCCTACCAGGTCACGGACCGGATATTCCTTGGTTTCGCAATGAATTCTCGCTTCGGGCTGGTGACCAAGTAGCCGTACAATGGCGCCTGGCAAACGGGCGCGCGGTCGTCGAAAGTATTCAGCATTTCGTTCAATCCGAACATCGCCTACAAGGTCAACCAGTTCCTGTCCGTGGCCGTTGGCATTAACGTCGAGTATTTCAAGGTCCGGCTGAAGGCCGGGCTGGGAGTGGCGCCGGGCGCTCCATCGCTTATTCTTGAGGGTGATGGATGGAGTGTCGGCTATACGGCGGGAGTGACGATCACACCAACCGCGACGACGACCATCGGCATTGGCTATCGTTCGGAAATGCGCCCCAGGCTGACGGGGACAGTGACGAATTTCTTCCCTGCGCCAAACGGCATTCGCACCAGTATTGTCCTGCCACGTCAGGTTACCATCGGCTTGCGTCAGAAAATCGGGCGCTCGTTCACGCTGCTGGCCGGCCTTGAATGGACGAACTGGAGCGTCTTCAACCGGTTCAACGTCGTTTCCACCGGGCCGGTTTTACCGGGAGCAGTACTTGCACCGTTGACGCTTAGTTTCCGCTGGCGCGACGGCTGGATGGCGTCGCTGGGCGGGGAGTATAAGTGGGATGACCGGCTGACATTGCGTACCGGTGTCGGCTATGAATGGTCCCCGGTGACGCTGGCTACCCGGGGTTTGAGATTGCCTGACGCCGACCGTTTGTGGGTATCCGCAGGCCTGACATACAAGTGGTCCGAGAAGCTGTCGTTCGATCTTGGATACACGCACATATTCGCATTCGCGGCTCGATTGAATATCACGCCGGCCAATCCGACGTTCAACGGCGTGCAATTTTTCGGTAACGCGAAGTCCAATGTCGACATCATCGCTGTTGGTCTGAACTACAAGTTCGGCGGAAAGGCGCGGCCGGTCGTCGCCAAGTACTAATTGCAACAAGTACTGATTGCAACAAGTACTGATCACGACAAGTATTGACGCGGGAAGTATTGACGCGGGAAGTGCTGATAACAGTGCATCGTAACTGGAAGGCCGGCACGTGTTGGCGGCCTTTTGCATAGGCAGGCAAAGCTGTAGCTCTTTACCTTTGAGGCGTGTGATTGTGCGCGGCGATGCTACGATTTTTCCAGGACATATGTGCCTGGTGCATCACACAGAGCCGGCAGTTTTCCTGCTCCGGGCGTGCGCGCCGGTACTTTTTCAGGCGCCTGGGACCTGATCCATTCAATCCAGTCGAGCCACCATGTGCCGGGATGTTCGTCGGCGTTCGCGACCCAGTCGTCAAATTCGCCGGATGGGGCAGGTCCGGTCCAGTATTGATACTTTGGTTTCGACGCTGGATTGACCACGCCTGCAATATGACCGGAACCCGCCAGAACGTATCGCATTGGGCCGCCGAAATATTTTGCGCCGTTAAAGACCGAGCGCGGCGGTGCGATATGATCTTCACGCGCTGCCAGGTTGTAGACCGGTATTTTCACTTTCGACAGGTCAAGCGTCTTGCCGTCTATTTTCATTTCGCCTTTCGTGAGCGTGTTGTCGAGGTAGCAATTCCGCAAATAAAATGAATGATTGCCCGCGGGCATACGGGTGGAATCGGAATTCCATGCCAGCAGGTCGAACGGCATTGGCTCGGAACCTTTCAAATAGTTATTTACAAAATAATTCCAGATGAGTTCCGTTGGCCGCAGCATGTTGAATGCGGCCGCCATCTTCGCGCCTTCCAGATAGCCGGTTTGGCGCATGCGTTCTTCAATCGCCTTAATTCTCGTGGCGTCGACAAACAGCCGTAAATCACCGGCATCAGTAAAGTCGACCTGGGTTGTAAACAATGTCGCGCTGGAAATGCGATCGTCGCCGCTCAAAGCCATGTGCGCAAGCGTAATTGCGAGCAAGGTGCCGCCAACGCAATATCCGATCGCCGACACATCGCGCTCGCCGGTCGCCTGTTCGATGGCGTCGAGCGAGGCGAGAATGCCTTCACGCATATAATCGCCGAAATCCTTGTCGGCATGGCGATCGTCCGGATTGACCCAGGACACGAGGAAAACGGTCAGGCCGTTTTCGACACAATACTTGATGAAGCTTTTCTGCGGGTTGAGATCGAGTACGTAAAACTTGTTGATCCACGGCGGGACAATCAGCAACGGCCGCTTGCAAACCTCGCTGGTGGCGGGCGCGTATTGTATCAATTCAATCAGGTCATTGCGGAAAATGACCTTGCCAGGCGACATCGCCATGTTGACGCCAAGCTGAAATTTCGAAGTGTCGGTTTGACGTATTTTCAGATGCCCGCGGCCAGCCTCCACGTCTTCGGCCATCATGGTCAGACCGCGAACCAGGTTCTCGCCGTTTTCCTCGAGCGTTTTGCGCAGCAACTCGGGGTTGGTTGCCAGAAAATTAGAAGGCGACAGGGCGGCGGTTATCTGGCGCACGTAGAACTGTGCTTTTGCCCGCTCGAACGGGTCAACGCCCCTGGCTTCGGCGGCCATGTTCGTGGCCCAGTCCGAGGCGATGACATAGGCTTGGCGAAGAAAATCATAGGCGGGATTGTCATACCACATCGGATCGGAAAATCGCCGGTCGGCGGGATCGGGTTTGCAGACGGGCTCGCTTTCCTCGCCGTTCAAGCGGCGCCAGGTATGGCCCCACAGGGCGACGAGCGGGCCATAGAGGGACTGTTGGGCCCGTACTGCGCGGTCCGGATCCGACATCCAGTACTCGGTGATGGAGCCGAGCGTTTTGACCGCGTCGGCGGCATGTTCAAGCAAATCGGGATTGCCCTCGCTTGATTGCTGGGATGTCAGTGCGGCCGATAGGGCCCGCGACGTCTCGGTCAGGATCCGTGGCATATTGCTGGCGAGGGCGTCGAAATCGGGCAGGGGAAGTGCGCTCGCAGGAGGCGCCGTCTGCGCAACCGGTTCCGCTTTGGAGGGCGTCGCTGGAGCGTTCTCAGGTGGAGCAGGGGTTGCTGCTGCAGGGACGGCGCGAACTTGCCGCTTTTTTGCCTTTGCGGACGCTCCGGCGGTTTTCTTCTTCGTTGCAATCTCCGGGGTCGGTGTTGATTTCAAGGATTTTTTCTTGCTGGCCCCAATTGCCTTGCCGGTCCCATTTGCCTTGTTCGCAGGCTTGGCCTTTTTTGCGATTTTCGCCCTTGAAGCTGAGCGTTTCGTGGCCTCGGCATTCTTCCGCGCGGCGCTGGCGGACTTTGTGCCGGCCAGCGTCGAAGGGCCGGTTGACCGCCTCTGCCTGGTCACTGGTTTGCCGGGTTGCGTGTCCGCCATTCGGTCCGTCTTTCCTCGTTCGTGTCACATGAATCGTGCGAACGTAATTTCGGCGCGTTTGTGCCCCACAATGCCTATCAAGACGCATGGTGGCCGGGCAGGGCTGAGTCGTAGCCACAGCAAGTGCAAACGGCCTGCCAAACTCGCGCCTTGCGGCGCATAATGGCGCGAACGTGGTTGCAAAAGGATTATAGGCGCTACTCTTGGCGATTCCGACCTTCGAGCGGTAAAACTTTGGTCTAGCCGGAATCACCGCCGTTACTAGATTTGAATTGTTGGACGTTATCATGACACCGGTCAGAAAAATCTCCCGGAATGCCAGATTGCCGGCGAAATTTGTCCTTGGGACGGGTTTTGCGGCTTTGCTGCTGATTTTGGCGCCAGCCGGGGATTGCGCCGCGCAAGACGGCGGGGGAGGATTTTTCGGCATGCGGACAAGTGTTCCCAAGCCCCCGGAGTGGGTACGCAAAACCCGCCCAAAACCGGAGGTCCTTTACGACCGCACCTACAATGTTCCCGGGCAGGAGCCGGAGCGCGCACCGATGAATGCGCAGCAGCTCAGGAATGTGGAGGCGGAAATGAACGCATTGCGGTCCCGGCACGACAGGGCCGCGGGCCGCCCGGCTGCCGCTCCGGCGGGGTCGGCTGCGGGACCACTAAAACTGAACCGCAAGAGCGGCCGCGCGCCATGCGTGTTGACCTGCAATATTGGGCTCGGCAGCGCGACCAGAAAGTGATATTGCGTTGCAATCAATACCGGTATCGGCGGCGCTTGCAACACGCGGCCCGCAACAATCAGGGCGCCCGGCCGGGATGTGGACACAAATCAGGGAAACAGGTCCATGACGGACTTTTACCGCGTGCGGCGCTTGCCGCCCTATGTCTTTGAAGAGGTCAATCGGCTGAAGGCGCAGGCGCGCGCCGGCGGAGCCGATATCATTGACCTTGGCATGGGCAATCCTGATTTGCCAGCGCCGCGGCACGTGGTCCAGAAGCTGGTGGAAACCGTCGGCAAACCGCGAACGGACAGGTATTCGGCATCGAAAGGTATTGCCGGCCTTCGGCGGGCGCAGGCGGCCTATTACGGTCGCCGCTTCGGCGTGAAGATCGACCCGGACACCCAGGTTATAACCACGCTTGGCTCGAAAGAGGGCTTCGCCAACATGGCCCAGGCGATAACGGCGCCCGGCGATGTCATCCTGGTGCCGAACCCGACCTACCCAATCCATGCTTTCGGATTTCTCATTGCCGGCGGAGTGGTGCGTTCGATCCCCAGCGATCCGAGCCCTGATTTCTTCGAGGCGGCCGAACGGCAGATGACGTATTCGATCCCGAAGCCGATCGCCATGGTGGTCTGCTACCCGTCCAATCCGACCGCCAATGTCGCCAGCCTGGATTTTTACGAGGATCTGGTGCGTTTCGCCAAGAAACACGAGATATTTCTGCTCTCCGACCTGGCGTACGCCGAAGTTTATTACGATGACAACCCGCCGCCATCGATCCTGCAAGTCCCTGGCGCCAACGATGTGGCGGTCGAGTTCACGTCGATGTCAAAGACCTATTCGATGGCTGGTTGGCGTATCGGGTTTGCGGTTGGCAACGAGCGGCTGCTGAGCGCACTGGCGCGCGTAAAGAGTTATCTTGACTATGGCGCTTTTACGCCGATCCAGGTCGCCGCGACTGCCGCACTCAACGGGCCGGACGATTGCATTCACGAAATGCGCGCGAGCTACAAGCGCCGCCGCGACGTGATGGTGGAAAGTTTCGCACAGGCAGGCTGGAACATCCCCGAACCAAAGGCCTCGATGTTCGCCTGGGCTCCCATTCCCGACCGTTTCAGCCATCTGGGTTCGCTGGAATTTTCGAAGTTGCTGATCGAAAAGGCTGACGTCGCGGTGGCGCCGGGCATTGGCTTCGGTGAACAGGGCGACCAATTCTTGCGGCTCGCGGTTGTCGAGAACGAGCAGCGCATTCGCCAGGCGGCGCGCGGCATCAGGCGCTTTTTCGACAGCGCCGATGAGATCCTGCACAATGTCGTGCGCCTGAAACAGCAGGGTTGAACGGGGCCTAAATCGAGATTGCCGAACTCTCTGGCTTGCGGCACAATCGCCGCAAACGAGGGAGGAAACAATGGCAAACGATGCGCAAACTGCCGCCCGGCAACCGGCTTATGTCATTAAACACGGGGCGCCGCACTGCCAGCGGTTCATTGAGCAGCGCTGGCTTCTCGACAATGTCATCGCAGCCAACGGCATGGATTGGGATCAGCCGCGGTCCGCCTATCTGTCGGCGCCGTGCGGCCCGGAGGCCAACGCCGACTTTCTGGCTTTGCGTGCGCGTATCCAGAAACTGGCGGATGCCGAAACAGCCTTTGCCGTTGTCGCGCAGCGGCGCGAAAGGAACGCCCGCGCGTTTGAAGAAGCCGGCGCCAGGGTATCCGCGCGAGACAATTATTTCATGGCCGCGATCCATTGGGGCGGCGCACAGTGGACGCTGGATGAATCCAGCGAACGGAACATAGAACTCAACCAGCGCAAGCGTGAATGCTACGCCAATTATGCGCGCCTTGCATCGCATCACGTCGAAGAAGTCTGGATCCCATTCGGTGACAAGGCGCTGCCGGCGTGGCTGCATTTGCCATACGACTATGACGGCGGCAAGGTTCCAGCAATCATGTCAATCCCCGGAATGGACAGTTTCAAGGAAACCGGCGTGTCGCTGAACGGCGACAAGTGGTTGTCGAGGGGTATTGCCGTTCTGTCCATCGATGGGCCGGGCCAATACGAAAGCCCGCTGCTCGGCATCTATTTTTCCATGGAAAACTGGATCAAGACCGCCAGCGTTGTCATGGACTGGTTGGTGGCGAGGCCGGAAATAGACGCCGAACGCATCGGCGTCAGCGGCACCAGTTTTGGCACGTTCTTCGGCACGATCGTTGCCGCCAATGAGCCGCGATACAAGGCTTGCGCGATCAACGCTCCGTGCCTTGAGCCGGGCTGTCACACAATTTTTCAGGAGGCCTCGCCTACCTTCAAGCAGCGGTTCATGTTCATGTCGGATATTCAGGACGAAGCCGAGTTCGACGAATTCCGCAAATCCATCAGTTGGGAAGGCCACGCCGAGAAGATTGCACGCCCGTTCCTTTGTGTTGCCGGCGAATCCGATGAATTGTCGCCGCTCAGGCATGTCGACCGGATGTTCAAGCTTATGTCTGCGCCCCGGCAGCTGGTTGTTTACCAGGACAGCCGCCATTCGGTCGGCAAGGTGCCATCGGCCAACCTGGGGCCATTTCCGCAAAGCCTCATGGCCGACTGGATGCTGGCGCGGCTCAATGGCGAGCCGTTTGAGAGTGAGCGCTGGTTCGTTACCGCCTCGGGACAGGTCGAGAAAATTCCGCTGTAGCGTTTTGGGGCTTAATTGTCCGGGCTCTCCTTGATTGGACCGGGCAAATACGCCAAAAGCTTGGAGACGGGCCCGGTTCGCCGGGCGGTGATTCTGCTCGGACTTGGCGCGGAAATCGGATCCGGTTTTCACGA
Source organism: uncultured Beijerinckia sp. (assembly GCA_964615275.1). Classification (GTDB taxonomy): domain Bacteria; phylum Pseudomonadota; class Alphaproteobacteria; order Rhizobiales; family Beijerinckiaceae; genus Terripilifer. The sequence goes on from CAZTMN010000024.1 coordinate 41,011, forward strand.
ACGATGATACGGGGCCCTTCGGAATCGGTCAGTTCGGGAGCCTTTTGCCGGCACGGCGAAGGGCATGCCGATCTTGTACAGGCGGGCGTTCATGGCTGAGGAATTGCGAATCGGTATTGCCGGGCTCGGTACGGTCGGGGCCTCAGTCGTGCAGATATTGCGCCGGCGTGCCGCTTCGCTGGAAAAATCCTGCGGGCGGCGCCTGACAGTGGCTGCCGTGAGCGCAAGAGACCGCAACCGGGACCGGGGTCTCGATCTTGACGGTGTTGCCTGGTTCGACGACCCGGTCGAACTCGCTGCCAGTGCCGATATCGACATGTTCGTTGAGGTTATTGGCGGCGAAGAGGGGCCGGCGCGTACGGCCGTTGAAAAAGCGATCGGGCGTGGTCTTGCGGTGGTGACCGCCAACAAGGCGCTGTTGGCCAAACACGGCATGAGCCTTGGCAAGCTGGCCGAGGAAACCGGCGCGCCGCTGGGTTACGAGGCAGCTGTTGCAGGCGGAATTCCCGTAATCAAGACCCTGCGCGAGGCGCTGGCGGGCAACGAAATCAAACGGGTCTATGGGATATTAAACGGCACCTGCAACTACATCCTGTCCCAGATGGAGCAGGAAGGGCTGGCGTTTGAAACCTGCCTGGCCGAGGCTCAACGGCTCGGTTATGCGGAGGCCGATCCGACGTTTGACATTGGCGGCTTCGACGTCGCTCACAAGTTGACGATTATTGCCGCGCTGGCTTTCGGCGTCGAGGTGAATGCAGAGAGCGTGCATGTCGAGGGTATTGAGGCCATTTCCCTGGAGGACCTGAAAGCCGCTGACGAGCTCGGCTACCGCATCAAGCTATTGGGTGTTGCCCAGCGGACTGCCAAGGGCGTGGAGCAAAGGGTCCACCCGACGATGGTGCCAAAGGATTCCTCGATTGCGCAGGTCATGGGCGTTACCAATGCGGTGACCATCGACGCCGACGCTGTTGGCGAGTTGACGCTTATCGGCCCTGGCGCAGGCGGCGAGGCTACAGCCTCCGCGGTCCTTGGCGATATCGCCGATCTCGCCAAGGGCAACCGGAACAACGCATTCGGGCTACCGGCTTTCGAATTTACCGCGACTGTAGCTCCGGCAATTCAGGAGCATGAAGGCGGCTACTATGTACGTCTTTCGCTGCAAGACAGGCCCGGTGCGGCCGCAGCAATCGCAGCACGCCTTGCCGAGAACAATATTTCGCTCGAAAGCATCGTCCAGAAAGGGCCGCGCGACGAGCGGGGCAAGATAGGACAGGGCAAGCCGGTGCCGGTCGTGCTTTTGACTTACGCGACAAGCGAGGCCCGGATTCGACAGTCTCTCCAGACGGCTGTCGGTGATGGCTATATTACCGGCAAGCCGCAGGTAATTCGCATTGAGCGCGAATAGCAAAGAAGTTGTTAACCGCTGCACGGAGCCGGGTGTAATTCGTTGCCCTGCAATGTAAATTTTTAAGTATCGCGTGCGACATCCGGCGTAACGGCCAGCGGACTGGCCCGGGTCAAGAAAAACACGGCAGGTTTGCGGTTGGCGTTCGGGCCGCCGGCAGGCCCGCCTCAATACTGGGGTACATGATGGTTGACCTTGTCATCAAGCAGCAGGACATAATCGAGCGCATCCTGACGCTGGAGCTGGTGCGCGTAACCGAGCGCGCGGCGGTTGCAGCGGCCGGGTTGCGGGGGCGCGGCGATGAAAAGGCGGCCGATCAGGCTGCCGTTGACGCCATGCGGCGCGAATTGAACCGGCTGCCGATCGACGGCAAAATCGTGATCGGCGAGGGGGAGCGCGACGAAGCTCCGATGTTGTTTATCGGCGAGGACGTTGGCACAAAGACCGGTCCCAGCGTCGACATTGCGGTGGATCCGCTGGAGGGGACGACGCTGTGCGCCAAGGACATGTCCGGATCCATAGCCGTCATGGCGGTCGCGCCCGCGGGCTGCCTGCTGAACGCGCCCGACGTCTATATGGAGAAAATCGCGATCGGGCCGGGATATCCGCCGGGAACCGTTGATCTGGACAAGACGCCGGAAGAGAACATCCGCGATCTGGCGAAGGCAAAAGGTGTTTCACCCGCCGAAATTACGGTGCTTGTTCTCGATCGGCCGCGGCATGCGGACCTGATTGCCGGTTGCAGGGCCGCCGGGGCTTCGTTGCGCATGATTACCGATGGCGATGTCGCCGGCGTCATATTCACGGCCCAGACCGGCGAAACCGGCGTTGACATGTACATCGGTACGGGCGGGGCGCCCGAGGGCGTGCTTGCCGCGGGTGCGCTACGTTGTGTCGGCGGGCAGATGCAAGGGCGCCTGATACTCGATACGCCTGAAAAGGTTGAACGCGCCCGCACGATGGGTGTCACTGATCCCAAGAAAAAGTACGACATGACGGAACTGGCATCCGGCGATGTTGTCGTCAGTGCGACGGGTGTCACCGATGGCCCGTTGCTGCAGGGGGTCAAGTATCGCAGCGGCATGATCGAGACCGAAACGCTGATCTATCGTTCGAGTACGGGAACCGTCCGGCGCATTCATGCCGAGCATCGCGAAATGAAAAAGTTCCGGCTGGACTGAGCGCGCGCAGTTTTCAAGCCACGTTTTCAAGCCGCGTTTTCTGGCCGCAGTAATTCTTGCCGCGCTTTTGCGGTAAACGCTGTATAGTGCTGCGATGGAGCAAGCGTCACGGCTTTTTCTTGATGTCGAACAATCGGTAACCGGCCGGTCCTGGCGGGACCGGCTCGATTTGCCGGGGCAGGCGCGCGCGCAGGCCCTGGTTCAGCAGCAGGGGGTTTCCGACATTCTGGCTCGCATTCTGGCGGGGCGGGACATCGGGCCCGAGCAGGCTGAAAGCTATCTGGAGCCGGCAATCCGTACGCTGATGCCAGATCCGGCGACGCTGGTGGCGATGGACGCAGCTGCCGCGCGCCTCGCAGATGCGGTCGAGAAACAAGAGACCATCGCCATATTTGGCGACTACGACGTTGATGGCGCCTGTTCGTCGGCGCTTCTTGGCGAATACCTGCGCCAGTGCGAGGCGCCATACCTGATCCACATTCCCGACCGGATTTTTGAGGGTTACGGTCCGAACGCGGAAGCGATTGCCAACCTTGCAGGGCAGGGCGCCACGCTCTTGGTCTCCGTCGATTGCGGAACCGCGAGCTTTGAGCCCTTTGCCGAAGCCAAACGGCTCGGCATGGACGTTGTGGTTCTGGATCACCACCAGACTGGCGAGACTTTGCCGGAGGTTGTCGCGCTCGTTAATCCGAACCGGCAGGATGATCTGTCCGGGCTGGGGCATTTGTGTGCGGCCGGCGTGGTGTTCATGGCGCTGGCTGCATTGAGCCGGACGTTGCGCGCCCGTGGTTTTTGGTCGCCGGCAAGGCAGGAGCCGGACCTGTTGTCGATGCTGGACCTGGTTGCACTGGCTACTGTCGCCGATGTGGTTCCGTTGGCCGGGTTGAACCGGGCTTTTGTTACAAAGGGGCTGGCGGTGATGCAATTGCGCGGGCGGCCAGGTCTGCGGGCACTGTTCGATTGCGCCCGGGCAAGCGGGCCGCCGCGCGCGTTCATGCTGGGCTACCTGATCGGCCCGCGGATCAACGCCGGCGGCAGAATCGGCGATGCAGGTCTGGGCGCACGGCTCTTACTGGAGCAGGATGAATCCGAGGCGATGCGCATTGCCGCCGAATTGGACCGCTTGAACAAGGAGCGTCAGGCGATTGAAACCGCGACGCGTGAGGAAGCCGAGGCGGAGGTCCTGGCCGAAACGGGTTCGAGTGGCGGCGGGTCCGTGATTGTCAGCGCGGGCGACGATTGGCATCCGGGCGTCGCCGGTCTGGTGGCGGCGCATTTGAAGGAGAAGTTTCGCAAGCCGGCGTTTGCGATAGCGTTTTCAGGCACACAGGGGACTGGCTCTGGCCGGTCAATTCCCGGGGTCG
>CAZTMN010000025.1:0-43725 GCA_964615275.1 uncultured Beijerinckia sp.
CCCCATGCTGAGGGCAGCCGAAGGCTGCGTCTCGAAGCATGGTTGCTTTGCCCGGTCCTCGCATCCTGCAATCTTATTCTCCCCTCGTCCTGAGGAGCGCTGCGTAGCGGCGCGTCTCGAAGGGCGGTATACAAATACCATCCTTCGAGACACACAGTCGGACGCTGCGCGTGCCGGTTGTGTTCCTCAGGATGAGGGTTGTGGCATGGGGCGATGCTGTACAGCCTTGTATGCTTCCCCATTGCGGGGACACTCGCCCGCAGGGCAGGGTCGGGATTTCTGCTGTTGCCAAAACAGGCAGTTTTGCGAAAAGGATCGCGGACAACCCCCAACCCACATCGAAGTCCGTTAGCCCCTGATTGCGTGGAAAAATTTCAGAATATCAACAAGTCACCAATTTTCGGCATTTCCATAATATTTGTTATGCGAATCAAAGGGTGCTGAAAATTCTGAGTAGGGATGAAGTATTCACAATCTTGGAACCGGGTCGCGGGGTTTTTTCGGTTAGCAGATATCTAAATTGTAGATGTATTCGTCAGTTTAAAATCGGCGAAAAAAATTCTGACAAAAAATTCATTTGAACTTGATGTCCTTGATTGATTTTGTAAGATCTCTAAATTGACATGTTCCATTGACGAATTTTCGGATCGAAGAGATAGTTGCTTTCGACCTGAAAAAGTCCTCATTAGTTTCAAATATTTGAATTTCCATGGAGTTATCCGAGTTGCCTTCATTTAACACAAAACTATATATCTCTTTTCCACGAACCTTTTTTTGGCTCAAGGGATAATCCATACTTGCCTTATTTTCATAATCCAGGAGAATAGCTATTTTATGAAAATTGACCATGTCATTGGTTCTTGCTTCAAACGCAAGCGACCTCACCTGTGCTATCCCGTATTCACATACCAAACGAAAATTGCTTTTTGCTTCGGAAGCACTGGGGAGCATCAACGCAAATAAACAGGCAAGTAATACAACAAGTTTCATTTGTCTTCACCAATCAAAAACGCTGCTATTCAGATACAGAATACGCGACCGTCTCCTTCATTTCCCGCATTTGTTTGAAATACAAATCAAATGAAGTGCTCACGCAAAGACTAACTTTCTTTTCCTAACAAGTCGAGGAACCCATTTGATGGTGATGGCGGTGATGCCTTCGCGAAACCGATCATTTTCGCAACACATTCCGCACCTCAATAAAATCACCATCTTAAACGTCGCAAAATCCTGTTGCAAAAATAGCGCGTGAATTTCCCGGATTTCGCCACCCTATCCGGCGGCTTTTTTCGCAATTTCGACGATGCCCGCATCGCCATCGACCCGCACCCAATCGCCCGTCTCGATCGCCTCGAACGGATCGCGGTCGAAATCCGTCACTGCCGGGACCCGCGTCACCACCGCGCCGAGCGCCATCTTGGTGTTCATGCGGGTAAACAGCATCGCCTTTGGCACAACGCCGCACAGGCGCGCAAGGTGGAAATAGTGCGACCAGCCGGACGAGCCCTTGGCGCCGGGGAACACAAGCACCTTGCCGGCGAAACTTTGCCCGCGCAATTCGTGGCGCATCTCGATGATCGAGCCGTCGCGCGGATTGATGCCACCCCAGCCGGATATCAGATCGCGGGTGACGAGCGCCTCGCCCTCGGCAATCCCGCCGACGACCTTGCGGCCGTTGAGAATGATTTTCGCGTTGGACAAGACATCGCTCATGACAAGCGCCCCTTCCAGATTCCGCTGACCGCGCCGTCGATGCATTCCTCGACGGTTCCGAACCAGCATTGCGCGCCGGTTATCGCCGGCAGGTAGTGGGCCTGCTTGGCCGAATCCACCGCCACCACTTTGGTTCCCTCCGGCATCTGCCGCGAGATCGCCGGGCAGGTATCGACGTAAACGCGCCCGCCGGCCTTTTCGATGATCTCGGTATAGCCGTTGGCGTCGGACACCAGTTTCAGCGCCCGCGGTGTGAACACCCACAGGGCGGTATTCGCCGACAGGGACTTGCCATCGATGGCGCGGGCGATGCGGTTCATCTGTTCCAGCGAATTATGCGGGCAGCCGAGCATGACGAAATCGAGCTTTTCGTCGGAAGCGTTGGAATTCAGCAATTCCCAGGTTTTGCGCCGCTCGCTTTCGCCATAGTGCAATTGCGCGCGCGGCTGGCGCGGGCCAAAGGCTTCGGCTTCCGTGCGCGCCTCCGGCGTCGTGCCGGGCACGTGATACATTTCAACGCCGCCGGACGAGGCGGCTGCCGCGCCGAAGTGTTTGAGCTTGATCTGGTTCGGCTTGTTGTGCTTGCCGGTGATGACGGGAATGTCCTCCTCGACCTCGTATCCCAGCCAGTAGCCGAGCATGCCCCAGTCCATGATTTCGTCGATGGGCACATCGACATCGACCCGGTGGGTGCCGTAGCGGTTTTCGCTGAGGTGATATCCCCAATAGGGAATGCGCCGGGTGATCGATGCCGCGCCGGTGCTTTCGCGGCCCTCGGTGTTGGTGCGCGCGCCCAAAACGCCATTGCAATAGACGACGGCGGAAGATTCCATCCAGGCGCAATGTTCGCCGAACACCGGTACCGCGCCAACCTGGTAGGGCGTGCAGGTCGACATCATGGCGACGCCGCGCTTGCCGAAATATTTCTCGCCCTCGGTTTGCGCCTGCGCCGCATCGCCGGTCTTTGCGCGCATCTCGGGACTGGCCGGATCGATGCCCTGGATCAATTGCACCGAACTTGCCTCGGCCTGCGGCGTCTCGACAATTTCATCGCTGTCGAGATTGAACTCGGAAAACACCGCATCCATGCTCTTGGCGAAATCCTTGAGGATCGGGTTTGCAACCGCCCAGGTGCCGGCGACATTGTTGGTTTCCACCAGCCGTTCTGCGCCCAAAGCCTCGCCGTAACGGATCAGCAGGTCCATGGCCCTTGCCCGGGCGGGCCCGTGCGCGCCGTCGCGCATGGCTTTTTCATGGTCGGTCAATTGCATGGCGCTGCCCTTATCCCTGCTGCTTGCCTCATCCCTGTTCGTCGCGCACTTCCCAAGGCGCGTCGGTGCGGTCGAGATTGTCCGACACGCGGCGCTGCAGTTCGGCGATATCGATCTGGTGGACGCTGCCGGAGCCGGCGATGTCGAGCGCGTGGGCGGCGGCGGCCCCCATCGCCATGCACGGCCCCATGACGCGCACGCTCGACAGGGCGGCAAGGTCGGCATCGATGCAGCGTCCGGCGGCAACAAGGTTGTCGCATTCATCCGGCGTCTGCGAGCCAAACGGAATGTAATGGGCATGGCCGGGCGGGAAACTCTGCCACAAGTGGCCCTCGGACTTGTCGTGCAATTCGACCGGCCAGGCGGTGCGGCCGATGGCGTCCGGATGGCGGTATCCGCGGCGCACTTCATCGAGGCTCAATTGATGACGCCCGGCAATCCAGCGCGTCTGGCGCACGCCCGGCATGCCGTAGGCCCGCACCGTCGCCTTCCCGAAGCAATCGGGAAACTGCTCCTTGAGGAAGCGGAAGGCCCGGTCCGCTTGCTCGCGCCCGGACAGGGTGCTCGCCGACATGGCGAGCGGATCGAGCGGGGTCTCGGTATGGGTCATGTTGAGCGCCGCGATGCCGCGCCCGGGTATGACGAAGGAAATCGCCTCCTTGCGCACCAGGCCGTATTGATCGCCCAGCTCCTTCATGCGCGCGGCCATGTCCGGGCGGGCCGGGTGACGGGCTTCGTCGATCCCCTCAACGATAATCATCTGGGTGCCGTAGACGGGAGAATTCTCACTCTCCCGGCAGGGCAGACCGGCGAGCCAGGCGAGCGCTGCATCGCCGGAGGCATCGACGAACCCGGTCGCCTCGACCTTCACGGCGCCGTAGCGGGTGACCACCTCCAGCGATTTTATTTTGCGCCCGTCGCGCTCGACCCGATGCATGGTCGCGCCCAGCAGCGGAATGATACCGGCCTGCTCTACGGTGCGATCGACCCAGCGGCTGAGCGCAACCTCGTCGTAATAGACGACCGTGGTAACCGGGCCATGGCGATAGAACAGCGCCCTGTCCTGCTTGCCAAGATCGTTGAGGATGTCGTCGGCGACGCCGTGGGTGAACTGGTAACCGTGGGTGCCGTTGGAATAGAGCCCGCAATAGGTGCCGATGATCGAATTGACGGCCTGGCCGCCAAGGACCGGAAAACTGTCGATCAACACAACGCGGCGGCCGAGCCGGGCCGCTTCAATGGCGGCGGATATACCGGCAGCGCCGGACCCGACGACGCATATGTCGCAGGCGAGGGTTTGTGTTGAGCCGTTTCCGGTGCGGCGCACTGTCCGCGTGCGGGTTTCCGGCGACCGTTCACTCTCCGGCTGCGCCTGATCGGCATAGGCCCCTGCCATTGCGTCCAACTCCCTGATCGAATTCTACGTGTTTATACATGAAACCGGCAGACTACAGGGATTTGCAACGGAGCGCGACCGGCGCGCGGTGCTATATTATTCCGCCGCCTCACGATACGGATCCTTGGGTGAATCCTTGGGTGAACCCTTGGACGGTTCCTTGGATAGCTCCTTGGGTGGTTCCTTGGCCTGGTCCCAGCTGTCCTGCCGGACAGGCGCTTCGACAGCCACAGTGTCCGGCGCTTCGGAGACGGTTTCCCCTGCAGAGGGCGCAGCCGCGACCGCTTGCTGCGCCTGCGCAGGCGGCGTCCATTCCGATTCGTCGGCGGGCCCGACAAAGCGGCCGAACAGGAACCAGAAGAAACGCCCGACATCGTCCATCAGGGTGAAGATGGCGGGGACGAATATCAGCGACAGGACTGTCGACACCAGCAAGCCGCCGATCACGCCGACCGCCATCGGCGAGCGGAACTCGCCGCCATCGCCGAGACCAAGCGCCGAGGGCACCATGCCGGCAACCATGGCGATGGTCGTCATGACGATGGGCCGGGCCCGTTTGCGCCCGGCATCGACCAGCGCCTCGGCCCGGGTCATGCCCGCCTGCATGCGCTCGATGGCGAAATCGACAAGCATGATCGCATTCTTGGTCACGATGCCCATCAGCATCAGCATGCCGATGATGACCGGCATCGACATGGATTGATTGTTTACATAGAGCGCCATGATGACGCCACCGATCGACAGGGGCAGCGACAAGATAATCGTGATGGGATGGATCAAGCTGCCGAACAGCAACACCAACACCGCCAGAACCAGCATCAACCCGGCGCCCATTGCCTTGGCAAAACCGGCGAACACTTCGCCCATGATCTCGGCGTCGCCAGATTCCTTGACGGTCACACCCGGCGGAAGGTTCTTTGCCGCGGGAAGTGCGAATATCGCCTTCAACGCCTCGCCAAGCGCATCGGTTCCGGCGAGATCGGCTTCGACGGCGATGCGGCGCACCCGGTCATACCGGGCGATGTTTGACGGACCCTGGTCAAGGCGAATATCGGCGATAGCCGCAAGCGGAACCGATTTTCCACCCGCGGCCCGCACCCGCAGATTGGAAATGATGTCGTAGCGCTGGCGCGCCGCGTCGGCGAGCTTGACGCGGATAGGCAAAAGCCTGTCGCCGGCATTGAACTTGGCCAGGTTGGCGTCAATGTCGCCAATGGTGGCGACGCGCACTGCGGCGGCCAACGCCTCGGTGGTAACGCCCAGTTCAGCAGCGCGATCGAACTTTGGCACAATACGGATTTCGGGGCGATCCAGCGCGGCGGTCGATACGACATTGGAGATCAGCGATATGCGCTTCATCTGGCTGGTCAGCGCCACGGCAACCTTTTCGGCCGCCTCGACGTTTGTTCCCGAAACGCCAAGCGAAACCGCGCGCTGCCCGTTCTCGTTGATGAACCAGAAGCGCATGTCGGGAAATTCCCGCGCCGCCTTGCTGATCGCGGCCTGCATCTGCTTTTGCGTTCGCTTGCGCTTGGTCTTGTGAATGAGCGCAATGGTCATTTGCGCCAGCCGGACCTCCGGTGCGCCAAGACCGATCTTGCCGCCATCGACAAAGATGTTTTCGATTTCCGGCATCTGCTGCAAGCGGCGCGAGATTGCATCGACTTTTGCAATCGTATCCTCAATGCGCGATCCGGGTGGCAATTCGATACTGAGCGCGAGCCTGCCCTCGTCAATTGCCGGCATGAAACCCTTCGGCAGAAGCTGTATCGATATGATCGAAGCAGCGAAGATCGCCAGGCCGGCAATAACGGTTATAAAGCGGTGGCGGACAGACCAGCCGACGACGCGGACATAGGCGCGCATGACCAGGCCTTCCTTCTCGACCTTGTTGTGATTGTTGCGCATGAAATATGCCGCCAACAGCGGCGTGATCAATCGCGCGACCAGAAGCGAGAAGAAGACTGCAATGGCGACCGTGAGGCCGAACTGCTTGAAATATTGCCCGGCGATGCCGCTCATGAAACTGACAGGAACGAAGACGGCAATGATCGTCAACGAAATAGCCATGACGGCAAGACCGATTTCATCGGCTGCATCGAGCGCGGCCCGGTAAGGCGGTTTGCCCATGCGCATGTGGCGAACGATATTTTCAATCTCGACGATCGCATCGTCGACAAGAATGCCCGTCGCCAGGGTGATGCCCAGCAAGCTGACGAGGTTGAGCGAGAAGCCCAAGGCATCCATGACAAAGTAAGTCGGGATTATCGAGAACGGCAGGGCAAGCGATGTGATCAGCGTCGCCCGCCAGTCGCGCAGGAACAGGAACACAACGACGATGGCCAGCAATGCGCCTTCGATCAGCGTCTTCATCGCTGCTTCATAATTGCCGACGGTGTACTTGACCTTGGTATCGATCAGCTTGATCTGTACATCGGGCCGATCCTTGCGGATTTTGACAAGAGCCGCCTTGACGCGCTCGGATACGGTTGCTTCGCTCGCGCCTTTTGCGCGCTTGATCCCGAAGCCGACCACCGGACGGCCATTGTACCTGGCGAAGCGGCGCTGCTCCTCGGCGGTGTCCTGAACGGTTCCGACGTCGCGCAATCGTATCTTGCGCCCGCCCGGTATCGTCAGAACCATGTTGGCCAGCTCGGAGATCGAACGCGCGCCGGCAAGGGTGCGAATGGCTTGCTCGCGTCCGCCAATTTCGCTGCGCCCACCGGTGACGTCGGAGCTGACCCGGCGCAACTGATTGCTGATGTCTCCCGCGGTAATACCGAGCGCAAGCAGGCGGTCGTTGTCCAGTTCAATCCGGATTTCACGCTTGACGCCGCCGATGCGTTCTATTTCACCAACGCCTTTAACGCCCTGCAATTTGCGGGTGATGACATCGTCGACGTACCAGGACAATTGCTCCAGCGACATGTTCGTCGATGACACCGCATAGGTCATGATCGGCAGGCCAACGACATCGAGCCGCGATATAACCGGTTCCTGGATCGTACGGGGCAGATCGGAGCGAATCCGGGCGACGGCGTCCTTGACGTCGTTTAGGGCACGGTCGGTGTCGGTTTCGAGGCGGAACTCGATCGTGGTTAGCGACTGTCCTTCCGAGACGGCGGATATGATGTGCTTGATGCCGTTGACGCTCGAAATGGCGTCTTCGACTTTCTTGGTAACCTGCGCTTCAAGTTCCGAGGGCGCTGCCCCCGGCTGCTGCACATTGACCGACACGATTGGAATATCGACGTTGGGAAACTTGGTTACGGCCAACTGGTTGAACGAGAACCACCCGAGAATCATCAACACGGCAAACAACACCAGCGACGGCACCGGTTGGCGTATGGCCCATGCGGAGATGTTGGTGTTCATCACCTGCTCTCCGCGCCTTGCGCAACCGGCGTAATCGCGTCGCCGTCGCGCAAAAAGGCTCCGGCCCGGAGAATCACCTTCGCCCCGGGTTCAAGACCGCTACGAATTTCGGCCCAACCACCGGCAACCTGTCCGAGTTTGACCGGTCGCGCGCGCACGATTGCGCCGTCCGCCACTTGCACCCGCGCCTTGCGGCCGTCGTAAAGGACGGCGGAAGCCGGGACAGACACGGATTGGCTGCGGCGAATTTCAACCAGGGCGCGCGCGAAAGCGCCAGCCCGGACAGCATCCTTGTCGTGGATGCTTATTCGAACCTTACCCAGCCGCGTTGCCGGATCAATTTGCGGGGAGACGAGCCGCACGGCACCCGATACGGCCTGTCCGTTCGCCAGGGTTATTTTGGCGTTCTGGCCGGGCTTGATGGCGAGCAGGCGCTGCTCGATCACTTCGCCGTCGAGTTCGATCTGACCGTTCTTTATGATTTTGAACAATGGCGGACTACCGGCCGAAACCATTGCGCCAATCTTTGCGGCGCGGGTGGCGATCACCCCCGCCTCCGGCGCGACAATTTTGGTTTGCGCGACCTGGACCATCAATTCCCGGCGCTGGGCCTGCAAATTTGTCCTGTCCGCCCGGGCGGCGCGCAAGCTGTCCTTCGCTACCTGCAATTGCGCGCGAGATGCGTTCGCCACCGATGTCTTCTGATCAATGGAGGCCTGGGTTGAAACGCCCCGCCGCAACAGCTTGCGGGCGCGGTCAAGATCGGCGGTCGCCCAACCGAGGTTTGCCTCGGCAGCCTTGATCTGGCTCACGGCCTGGGCGATGGCTGCTTCCGCGCGCAACAACGCTGCATCCGATTGCGCAATCTTGGCATCCAGCGCGGCGCGCGACAGGCGCGCCAGCACTGCACCCTTTTTTACATAATCGCCTTCCTCGGCCAGTATTGCAGTGATGCGCAAACCGGAAATTTCGGCACCCGCATGGACCTCTTCGCGCGGCACGAGGCTTCCGGTGACCGTGACTGTCTCAACGATTGTGCGGCGGACCGACGGGCCGACGGTTACCCGCGGCGCCACGATGCCGTCCGACGCTGGCTTGTCTTGCGCGAAAGCCGTCAGCGGTAAAAGCAATGCGGCAAGTGCAGCCAACATGTGCACGCGGGCAATGGTGCGCGCCCGAACAAGATCCCGTATCACTTTGCCGCCTCCAATTGCACAGGGTCGCCAGAGGCATGTTGAAAATTCCCGGTCTCTCCGGGCCGCACCGGGCGCAACACGCCGGTGAGCATTGCCAGCATCGTGTGACCGATTGCGGCAGGATCAAAGTTCGGAGCAATGGCCCCGCGCCAGAACAGGCCATCGGCCATCGCGGCCATTGCCTCGGTGATGTCGCCTATCGGCAATTGGGGATCAATCAGCCCCTGGGATTTCGCCCCTTCCAACAATTCTGACATCGCGCCAAGAACCAGGCGGTCGCATGTCTCTATTGTCTTGCGGATCTGTTCGTTGCGGGTCGATTCCGAGCCGATTTCGAGCCATAGCCGGGACTTGTGTTCCGGCTGGTTCACAATGCATTCCTGCAGGAGCATTTCGAGACCGGCCTGGAAGTCGACGGTCGCCCCAATCTGTGCAAACGCCTGCAGCACTTCCTCGCGATTGCGCGCCGAGATGCCTTCGATCAGCGCTTCCTTGGAATCGAAATATATGTACAGCGCTCCGGCGCTGATGCCGGCACGGCGGCAGATGTCCTGCATGGTCGTGCGGTGAAAACCGGCGTCGGCAAAGCAGATTTCCGCTGCGTCCAGAATTCTGGCGCGGCGTTCCTCCTGCTGTTCGCTGCTGAGCTTTGGCATGGCTGAACTCTTCCCATCGTCGCGCAAATCACCGGACCTGACCGGATAGGATGCAAATCTTTATAAAAAACGAACGATCATTCGTTTTTATTGCGGTGCAATAGAATCGTCAATCCGGTTTTGAGGCGCAGCGTTTGCCCTGAAGTATGCCGACAACCCCACCCCGCCCACATGAATCATAATAACTATTTGTTATTATTACGATTTCACGTGTTTACCCGGAATTCTCCATTCACCGGTATGAAACGGGTCACAACCATTGTCTTCACAATCCGGTGAGCCCTGCCGCCACGCGGCCCGAACAGCGGGCTACCGGCCATCGGCATGGATGGTTCCGGTCAGGTTCTGCCGCAACACGGTGTCGCGCGAATGTACCGAATGCAGAAATTTGCAACCCTGACGGCGCCGCCGGCCGCTCGGACAAGCCTGGCATCGGTCCTGATCATCGGGGCCTTGCTGGCCGGAGGGACTGTCCGCGCAGCCGCCCAAACCGGACCAGGCCTTCAGCTGTCCCTCGGCGGCATTCCGGTTGTTGCGTTCAAGGCCGGCCGTGACGGGTGCGACGGACATGATGTTCCAGACGCGCCGCTGCGCGCATTCCGCGACACCGCCGGCGCGACCGTGGCGTTCGGACTGCATTTCGTGAACCGGCGGTTGCGGGGGCCGTCCATCGACCGGCTGAAGATCGACTGCAAGGTGGTGCTGACGTCAGGCCACAATGGCGATCCGACGCGTTATAACGACTACAACTGGATCACCGCTACCTGGACAAATGACGGCAAGACAATCGCCGCGCTTGTCCATCACGAGTACCACGGCAACGAACATGCCGGCAGGTGCGCGTACAAGACCATGATGCAGTGCTGGATGAACACGATCACGACGTGGCGCTCGGCCGATTCGGGAGCCTCGTTCCAGCGCAACCGCACCGGCTTTGTCGCTGCCGCCGCGCCGTTCCGCCAAACCATGCACCAGGGCCGCCACCGCGGCTTCTTCAACCCCTCCAACATCGTCGCCAGCGGGCGCTACAAGTATTTCATGGCGTCGCAAACCGGTTGGAGCGGACAGAAATATGGCGTGTGCCTGTTTCGCAGCGCCGATCCCTCCAGGCCGGGTAGCTGGCGGGCATGGGATGGCGCGCGCTTCACAATCGCCTATCGCGATCCCTACGCATCAAAGGCAAACGTGAAACCGCTGCGCGCGTGCAAGCCGGTTGCGCCCTTCCCGGCGCCCGTGGGCGCAATCGTGCGCCACCGGCCGAGCGGCCTGTGGCTGGCGGTGTTTCAGGCCGCCGCCGACAAACGCTATTTCCCGCTGCCGGGCATCTACTTCGCCACCGGCGTTTCACTTACCCGCTGGTCGGCCCCGCGGCTGCTGATCGCCGGCAAGACCCTCTATGACGATCCGTGCACGTCAGGTGGCCAGATCATCTCCTATCCATCGCTGCTCGATCCGCAAGCCAAGGGTCGCAATTACGATGATGCCGGCAACAGCGCCTATCTGTTCTACGCCCTGATGAAAGTAAAAGGCTGCACGATCACTTCGCAGCGCGATCTCGTCCGGATAAGGGTAAATATTCGCAAAGTCCGCTGATCGCTGGTGTTGGGCAAAAAGGTCTTTGTGTCGCGGAACCTTTCCCATAAGTTGGCAACAATCCGGCCGGCCAGGACCGGCACTTCAGCTTTCCGGGGACGAAACGCCAATGACGCTTATTCTTTCGAACGACGACGTCGAGCAATTGCTGTCGATGGAGGATTGCCTTGCAGCGCTCGAGGAGGCCTATGTGGAACTCGCCCATGAACGGGGCGTCAGCCGCACGCGATCGGATTCGATTACGCCGACCTCTGCCCAGGACGATGCCCTGTACAGTCTGAAGTCGATGGACGGCGTTATCCCCAGGCTTGGTGTTGGAGCCGTGCGGATCAATTCGGATATCCTGACCTGGCCGAAGGTCGGCAACAACTTCCGGCGGGTGAAAGTACCGGCAGCGCCGAACAGCCGCTACACCGGACTGGTCCTGCTGTTCTCGACGCAGACCGGCGAACCGTTGGCGATCATGCCCGACGGCGTCATGCAACATATTCGCGTCGGCGCGGCAAACGGGCTCGGCGTCAAGTATCTGGCGTGCGAGAACGCCAACAGCATCGGAATTCTCGGTTCCGGCTGGCAGGCGGAGACGCAGCTGACAGCAGCGTGCGCGGTGCGGGATATCAAGTCGATTAAATGTTTCAGCCCAACGGCGGAAAACCGCGAAACATTCTCCGCGCGGATGAGCGAGGTGCTTGGCATTCCGGTTAGCCCTGTTGCAGCGCCGGAGGATGCGATCGGCGATGTCGACATCGTCATGTGCTCGTCGAACACCGTTGATCCGATATTCTTTGCAAACTGGCTGCGTCCGGGAATTCATCTCAGTTCAATCAAGCGGCCGGAAGTCGAACCCGAAGCAATCCTGAAATGCGACCGTGTGTTCGTACATACCCATGACGGCAAGCCGACCCATATTTTGACGAAAGATCTGCAATTGCCGGAGGACCAGGAAAACAAGGGATGGAAAATCGCCGGCAATATTGATTTTGCCGCCCTGCCGACGCTGCCGCAGCTAATCGCCGGGATGCAGCAGGGGCGGCAGTCCGAGGATGAAATAACCTGCTTCCTGAACAACCTCGGACTTGGATACCAGTTCGCGGCGGCGGGCAGCGTCGTTTACAAGCGCGCGGTCGAGCGCGGCATGGGACACAATCTGCCGACCGACTGGTTTACCGAGGACGTGCACCCATAGGGTGCGCCACCAATCAGAAACGTTGACGGCGGCTACTCGGTGATATTGCCTTTCCAGGTCGTACCGCAGGTCTTGCCCGGCGCAAAACTGAGATTGAGCTTCAACTTCTTTCCGCAAGCATCGAAGTCCCACCGTTCTTTCCAGCGGCCGGTCGCATCACGTTTCTATACGACGGCAGAATCAACCACGCGAATGCGCTTGCAATCCTTCGGCGCCTTCGCGCGCACGGCCGGACCCAGGGAGCGGCGCAAATCACGCTGCAATACCGGATCGGTAAGGGTGCGGCCGCGCACCATTTCCAGCAATTGCAGCTTGCCCCCCTTGAACACGGCCAACAGATTGCGCCCGACAGCCGGCTTGCAACCAACGGCATAATTCTCGACCCAGATTATGGCGTCCTTCCTGGCGCGGAACGGAGAAATATTAAACAGTGCCACCTTTGGGTTTTTAGCGCAGGGAACACCCTGCGCCTCGCCAATAGTTGACAGTATCTTGGCCCGCCGCATCGGCGTGAAACGTCCCGAAAACACCTGCTCGGCAATTTCCGCGCCGTAGGCTTTTACCATCGCATCCGGTTTGGCCTTGATATATCCGGGGATCTTGAATGCACCCGGGGATTGCGCATACGCCGAACAGGCTCCAAACAGCCCAAATGCCGTCACCAAAGCTGCAGTTGAAATTCGGTGTAAGACCATAACTTTCTCCCATTTCATCAATTTGAAATATGCGCGCAAGAGTACGCATAGCGCCGGCAATTGCAAACGCGGCAGCACTGCCGGGTGAACAGATTTTGAACACATCCCCGGCAAGGGCGGCCACGCCTGCATCGCGCGTAAAACGGATGCTGATCTAGTTCACCCTTTCCGGGCCAAGCATCAAGGTCGGCAACCAGGTCGAGATGACCGGCACATAGGTGACGAGGATCAGGAACAGGAACATGATGCCGACCCACGGCAGAGCCGCGCGCACAACATTTAGCACCGACATGCGCGCCACGCCGGCGGTGACGAACAGGTTGAGACCGACCGGCGGCGTGATCATGCCGATTTCCATGTTCACCACCATGATGATGCCCAGGTGAATCGGGTCGATGCCCAGTTTGATCGCAATCGGAAATACCAGCGGCGCAACGATAACAAGCAGGCCGGACGGTTCCATGAACTGTCCGCCAATCAGCAGGATGATGTTGACGACGATCAGGAACATGATCGGGCCGAAACCGGCGCTTAACATCGCCTCGGTAATAACCTGCGGGATGCGCTCCTCGGTCAACACGTGTTTGAGGATCAGCGCATTGGCTATAATGAACATCAAGGTGATGGTCAGCTTGCCGGCTTCAAACAACGTATCCTTGGTATCGCGCGAGACGAAACTCTGTGGCAGATAGCGCAAGGTTTGCCAGATCGCCCGGCCGAGAATGGGCAAGCCCCTGGCAAGCGCCACCAACCCGCCGGTTCCCTCGCGGATCAGCAGGTAAAGACCCGCGCCGGCGACCGCGACAGCGCCCGCAATCCAGCGGCTCGCCGGTGATCCGGAATTGCCGGAGAAGAATGCCAGCATCACCAACAGGCAAAACAATGTTACCCCGTAGACGATCGCGTAATACCCGTTGCGCGCATTGCGGCCATCGGATTCTTGCACTAGTCCGGCGCCCTTCAACGGGCCCATGTCGCGATAGACGAAATTGGCTACAAAAAAGGCGTAAACGGCAGCAACGGCTGCAGCCTCGGTCGGCGTGAAGGCGCCCCCGTAAATGCCACCGAGTATGATGACGATGAGCAGAAGACCCCAAAAGGCATCGCGGGCGGAATCGAGGATTTCACCAAAACCGGCAAAGTCCTGCTTGGGGATATTCTTCCAGCGCGCGGCAATGTAAATGCCGATCATCAGCATGATCCCGGCGATCAGGCCGGGAATAACGCCGGCAAGAAACATGCGCCCGACCGAAACTTCCGTCGCCGCGGCGTAGACGACCATGACAATGGAAGGCGGTATCAGAATGCCCAGTGTGCCGGCATTGCAGATTACGCCGGCTGCAAATTCCCTAGTGTAACCGACCTGGCGCATACCGGCGATGACGATGGTGCCGATGGCCACGACCGTCGCCGGCGACGAACCGGACAGCGCGGCGAACATCATGCAGGCAAAGACCGAGGCAATCGCCAACCCGCCGCGCAAATGTCCGACCACGGCAATGGCGAACCGGATAATCCGCCCGGCCACGCCGCCAGTCGACATGAATACCGAGGCCAAAATAAAGAACGGAATCGCCAGCAGCGTGTAGTGGCCTTCAAAAGCGGAGAACAACGTCTGGGCGATCGAAGCCAGCGACCCATCCGAAAACATCAGCAAGAACAGGATGCTCGATAGACCCAAAGCCACCGCAATAGGCACGCCGATGAAGAGCAGACCGATAACGAGAGCAAACAGAAGAGCGACGGTCATCGGATGCTACTCCCTTGCCGGTGCGGCATCAGCAGTACCGTCTTGCTGCGCCAGCATCTCGATTGCCTCCTCGGCCTCGTGACTGGCGATCAACCGGTCGCTCTTTCCAACAAAAATGGCATAGGCAGCTTGCAGGTAGCGATAGGTCAGCAACGCCATGCCAAGCGGCAGGGCCAAATAGGGAATGAAGCGCGGTATCTTTTCGTAAGCTTCGCCCTCGTTCAGCCAGGCCGCGAGAAACTGCAAAAAGTCCGGCATCGGCACATCGTCTGTTTCCAGAAACGCGCGCTCGGTTGCAAATGGATACCAGTATGTCCACGAAGCGATCAGCAACAGCGCGCAAAACGCGAGACAGGCGGCGACCGCCAATAGGGCGAGAACCTTGCGCACCGGCGGCGACACGAAATTGATGAGGACATCGACACCCAGATGCCCGGAATGCTTGACGCAATAGGAAACGCCAATCAACACCAGCCAGGCAAACAGAAATACGGTGAGCTCCAGTGCCCACAATATATTGCTGTTAAACACATAGCGGGCAATCACATTGGCGAATGTGATAATGGTCATCAGCGCCAAGATGATGGCGATGAAGATTTCCTCGATTTCATCGACGATCTTCGCCAAGCCCGATCGCGCACTGGCTCCGGAAGCATGTTCCGTCATGCGCCGCCCTCCTGCCGGCTTTGCCGCGATACCGGCTATTTATAACTTTCCCATTCGCTGTTGAAAGGGGCCGGAAACCCGGCCCTTTTCTCATTGTCGACGCCAGCAGCCGGGGCAACCCCCGAACCGCAGACAGCCTCGTATCGAGCCGGGCTTGCGGCAGACTGCCCCGCCGCTTTGAACCCGATCCGCCCGGCGCCTCAGGTTCCCCGGTTGGCCGCCAGAGCCGCCTTGATCGTGTCGGCGCCAATGCCTTTTTCAAACTTCTTCCAGACAGGCGTGAGCGCTTTCACCCAGGCCGCGCGCTGCGCCTTGGTGAGCTTGCGGACTTTCCCGCCGGCGGCGATGACCTTTTTCTTGGCTTCCTCGTTAACCCGGGTCGATTCCTTGTTGCGGACATCGGTGACCTCCTTGAGGATTTTCGCCAGCTGGTTGCGAACGTCCGGCTTCAGGCCAGTCCACCACTTGTTCGATGTCACGACCAGGTAGTCGATAACGCCGTGGTTGGTCTCGGTTGTGCCGTCCTGCACTTCGAAGAACTTTTTGCCGTAGATGTTGGACCAAGTGTTCTCCTGCCCGTCAACGACCTTGGTCTGCAAGGCGCCGTAGACTTCGCTGAAGGCCATCTTTTGCGGGTTCGCACCGAGCGCCCTGAACTGGGCGACCAGGACTTCGGACGGCTGCACGCGGAACTTCAGGCCCTTGGCGTCACTAGGCAGCAACAGCGGCTTGCTTGCGGACATCTGCTTCATGCCGTTGTGCCAGAACGCCAGACCCTTGAGGCCGCGGCGAACCATCGAGTTGAGCAGTTTCTGACCACCTGCCGAATTCTGGTAGCGATCGACGGCGTGGATGTCTTCAAACACGAAGGGAAGATCGAAAACCCGAAACTTCTTGGTGAACTTTTCAAACTTGGACAGCGAAGGCGCGGCCAGCTGAACGTCGCCGTTCAACAGCGCCTCAAGCACCTTGTTATCGTTGTAGAGGCTCGAGTTCGGGAAGACCTGCATGCAGACCTTGCCGTTCATTTCTTTGTTGACGCGACTGGCCAGCAGGTTCGCGGCAATTCCCTTGGGATGCTTGGTGGCGTTCGTTACGTGGCTGAACTTGATGACCATTTCACCCGGATCGCATTTGGCGAAAGCCGGTCCTGCAAATCCCGCCACGCCTGCGGCAACCAATGAAAGTACGATCTTGCGCATGTGTTCCTCTCCTTCTCATCCTTCTCAAAAATCAATTTCGTCCCCGCGAAACGGCGGACGCCATGCTTCGGGGGCCGTCGATCAACGACCGGTTTACCCCGATACCATGTATGCGAACCGAGATTCAGCCGTATTTTGGCGCGTACGACTAAAGGCGTACAAGATTTCCAAGTCAATTCACCGCCATTGGCGGCACGCTCGCCGGAATTCGGTTCGCGGCGGAGCGCTCTCCCTTCTGTCAAGCTTCTATATTTTTGGGTGACTTTGGCCCCGGAAATTCCTAGGATTGGCGCAGATACGGCGCTCCGAAGCCGCCGTATGACGCAACAGGGAGGGAGTATCCATGCGCAAAATGCTATTGGCGGCAGCGGCCGCTGCTCTGCTGGCAACCCCGGCAGCAGCCCAGAAATACAACATTACCGTCGCCGGCTACAGCCCGGGCGGCCTGGTTTCGACCATTGGCATCGGCATGGACAAGGCGCTGGCCAAGTCCTTCCCGGGTTCTGCCGTGACCTATCGCACCGGCAGCGGGGGTTACTCCAATGCCATGCTGGTTACCCGCAAACAGGTGCCAGTCGGTTTCATCGGCGATCACGAAATGTCGGTGATCGTGGCCGGCAAGCCGCCAATGAAAAAACCGCTCAAGAATTTGCGGCTGCTGTTGAAGCCGTATGTTGGCGCGACCCGTTTCCAGATCAGCCATATCCTTGTTCGCAAGGACTTTGCGCAGAAGTACGGCTTGAAGACGTTTGCCGACATTGCCAAGAAGAAGCCACCGATGCGCATTGCCTACAACCGGCCGGGCAATGCCGATGCGGATGTACACATCACCCATCTGGCTAATATCGGTGTAAAACCGGCCGACATCAAAAAATGGGGCGGTCAGGTCGTGCGTGCCGCTTCGCGCGAAATCACCTCGCTGATGCTGGACCGCCGCATCGATGTTGCCGCTTTCGGCATTTCCTATCGCCATCCGCGGGTTCGGGAAATCGCCAAGGGCCTCGACGTCGTGATGCTGCCGATCTCGAAGGAGAACGCCGAGAAAACCGCCAAGGAGTGGAACGGCCGCCTTTGCCAGGTCAAGGCAAGCGAATACGACTTCCTGGCCGCGGACAGCTGGGCAGCCTGCATCGGTCTTGGCCTTTACGCGGACGCCAGCCTGGATGAAAAAACCGCCTACAACCTGACCAAGGCTATATACACCAATGTCGATACGTTCCGGTCCGCCCACAGGCTGTTGAAGAAAGTGGTCACCAAAAAGACCCTCTCCGAGCCTAGCAACGTACCGTATCATCCCGGCGCATTGAAGTACCTGAAGGAAGCCGGGCTGGTTAAGTAGAACCAGCCGGTACATTCGATAACGAACATAAAAAGTAAGCGCGGTGGCAGCGATGCCGCCGCGTGTTGTGATTGCGGGGCTGAGATGGCGCGGGCCGGTTTGCTTTCGATCGAATTCTGGTTTTCAGTTGGCGTTCGGCGCGAGCCGAAGGGATGGCTGTCGTGGATATTAACGCCAATGGCGGTGGCGCTGGCGATCTATGTCATTCTCGCGGCCACGTATATCATCATCCAGCCGTGGGTGCTGACAGCCACGTTTCTTTCGGGAATGATGACCATCGCGTTCATCGCTGTGGGCGCAACGCCAAATTCCGATCCGGCAAAACCATCTCCCCTGGACTATGTCCTGTCGCTGGCATCGCTCGCATGTGGCATTTATTTTGCCTGGAACGCGGAGGTATTCATCAACCGCATCACCGGCATGGAAGAGCTTGGATTCTGGGACATGTTCTTCGGATCCATCATGGTCGTGCTGACCCTCGAAATCACCCGGCGCAGTACTGGTATCGGGCTGTTGACGGTGGTGATCATCTTCATGCTGTACAACCTGTTCGGTCATTTGCTGACCGGCGTCATCGCCCACGGCTACATCAGCCCGAACTGGTTTGTTGAAAAGAGCATCTACACGACCGAAGGCGTCATGGGACTGCCCGCGCGCGTTGCAGCGACCTATGCGTTCATGTTCGTTCTTTTCGGCACGCTGCTGCATGCAGCGAAAGGGTCCGAATTCTTTTTCGATATTGCCAGCGCCTTGACCGGCCGGACCACCGGCGGGCCGGCGAAAGTCGCGGTGATATCGTCCGGCCTGTACGGAATGATTTCAGGAAGCCCGACGTCCGACGTGGTCACGACCGGATCGCTGACCATCCCGATGATGAAGCGGCTCGGATACCCGGGCACGGTCGCCGGCGGAATTGAAGTTGCCGCGTCAACCGGGGGAAGCGTCATGCCGCCGGTGCTGGGATCGGCAGCCTTCCTGATGGCCGAATATACCGGCATCGAGTATCGCGATATCGCGATTGCGGCTTTCTTGCCAGCGCTCCTGTATTACACCTGTATCTATTCCCAGGTGCATTTCCGCGCTGTCCGGCTGGGGCTGACCGGCCTTGATCCGGACAAGATACCCGCCGTGATTCCGGTCATGCGCAAGGGCGGTATGTTTATCGTTCCCCTCGTCGTGCTGACCTGGGCATTGCTCGCCGGCTACACGCCGACCATGGTTGCCGTATTCGGCTCGCTGTCGGTTGTTGTTGTTTCGTATTTCCGGCGCGATACCTGGCTGGACCCAGTCAAAATCTGGAATGCGCTGGCTGAAACAACCTACCGGATGGTCGCCGTTGCCGGCGCGACTGCTGCGGCGGGACTCGTGATCGGCGGCCTGGCGATGACCGGACTTGACCTGAAGGTCGCGCACCTGATTTACGCCATCACGCTGAAGCAGCAATTCATGACGATGGTGGTCGGGGCGATACTGGCGCTGGTGCTCGGTCTCGGCATGCCGACGCCGTCAGCCTATATTCTTGCCGCAGTCTTGTTGGGTCCGGTGATCACCCAGGTTGGCGTCGACATGATGGCCGGGCACCTGTTCCTGCTGTACTTTGCGGTCATGTCGGCGATTACCCCGCCGGTCGCGGTTGCCGCCTATGCCGCCTCGTCCATCTCGGGCGACAACCCGCTGGCAACCGCCGGGCAGGCGGTCAAACTGGCGCTGGCGGCATTCGTGGTGCCATTTGTTTTCGTCTTCGGCCCGGAGTTGATCTGGAACGGGCCGTTATGGAAAACCGGCGTTACATTCATCACCGCCGCGATTGCCCTGATTCTCTTGTCGGGCGCCATCGAACATTATTCCAAATGGGCTGACGCCTGGTGGCAAAGGCTGTTGCTGGCAGTCGGGGCATTGTTCATGCTTGCCCCGCCGCTGTGGAGCGTCGGCATCGGCGTCGTTCTGGTGATGCTGGCAATTGGATCGACCCGCTTGCTGGCCGGCAGGACCGATGCCCCGACCTAGAGCCATGCACAAATTCATGGAAGCACTTTAGACGGCGCTCCTGATGAGCCAGAGCAATACCGCGTAGCGGCCGAATTTCGCCAGTGCGATCAGTGGCAGGAACCACCCGAACGGCAGGCGCAGAAAGCCGGCGGCGATAGTGAGCGGATCGCCGATCAACGGCGCCCAGGACAACAGCAAGGAAGGCCAGCCCCAACGCTTGTAGAAGTCCTGTGCGCGCGACAACTGGACCGTACTGACCGGGAACCATCGCCGCTCGCGATAGTGCTCGAGAAACCGGCCAAGCCAGTAATTCACGCAGGAACCGGCCGTGTTGGCTGTGCCGGCGACCAGCACCAGCACATAGCCGGAAGCCGAACCCGCCAGCGCGAGCGCGCCGAAGACCGCCTCGGACGACAAGGGCAATAGGGTCGCGGCAAGGAAGGCTGTCAGCGCCAGGCCCGACAGGCTTGCAGCCGCGCTCACCGAACTAATAATCCACATGATGCAAGTACAAGCCATGCGCCGGGGCGACAACGCCGCATGCTTTTCTGTCTTTGGCAACGAGGGCGTGACGCAAATCCGCGATCGTCCAGCGGCCCGAGCCGACATGCTCCAGTGAACCGGCCATCGAGCGAACCTGATTGTGCAAGAACGACAGCGCGGAAACGCGAAGTTCAATCCTGTCGCCGTTGCGGACCACATCGAGCCTGTCGAGGGTCTTGACCGGCGACCTGGCCTGACATTCGGAAGCGCGAAAGGTGGTGAAATCATGATTGCCAAGCAGACATTGCGCGGCATCGTGCATGGCCCCGGCGTCAAGCGCCCGGGCGACATGCCAGACGCGGCCGCGCTCCACCGCAGGCGGCGAGCGCCGGTTCACGATCACATAAAGGTAGTGGCGCGCAATCGCTGAAAAACGGGCGTCGAAATCATCCGCTACTGCTTCGCAGGCCAGAACACTGACCGGATGGGGACGCAGATGGGCGTTGATTGCATCGCGGACAACGTCGACCCGGCGCGGCGCGGGCAGATCGATATGCGCGACCTGTCCAAGCGCGTGCACGCCGGCATCGGTGCGGCCAGCGCCATGAACCGTCGCCGACTGCCCGCACAGCGCTTCGACGGCCACCTCCAGCACCTGTTGAACCGCCAATCCGTTGGTTTGCCGCTGCCAGCCGACAAACGGCGATCCGTCATATTCGATTGTCAGCTTGTAGCGCGGCATGATCAGGCCAAACTGTCGCCGGGAGCCAGTTTCACTCCGTTGAGGAAATCGCGCGCGGCCACCGGCGCCTTGCCGGCGCGCTGCAGTTGCAGCAATTGCACCGCGCCCTCCCTGCAGGCGACGGTCAAACGATCATCCAGGATCGAGCCCGGATCGGCAGCCCCGGACGCCAGCGTTGAACGCAATACCTTGATGCGCTCGGTCTTGCGCCCGAGATCAGCCTCGAAAAAAGCCCCGGGGAACGGCGAAAGACCGCGGATCCGGTTATGTATGTCCTGCGCCGGGGCGTTCCAGTCTATCCGGCACTCGTCCTTGCGGATTTTTTCCGCGTAGGTAACACCTTCGTCGGCCTGCGGCTGAAACTCCAGGGCGCCGCGCGACAGAGCGGCCAGGGCGCGCACCATCAGATCGGCGCCGCGCAACATCAAAATGTCATGCAGTTCACCGGCGGTCGTATCATCGCCAATTGATACGGTTTCCGCCATCGCGACGGGGCCGGTATCCAGCCCCTCTTCCATGCGCATCACCATGACGCCGGTCTGTTTATCTCCCGCAATAATCGCGCGCTGTATCGGCGCCGCGCCGCGCCAGCGCGGCAACAGGGAAGCATGAAGGTTCAGGCAGCCAAGACGCGGAGCATCGAGTACGGACCTTGGCAATATCAGGCCATAGGCCGCAACGACAGCGACATCGGCATCGTGGGAAGCGAAGTCAGCGGCAGTCTCGCTGTCACGCAGTGTACGGGGGGTCAGTACCGGGATTCCGAACCGCCCAGCAGCCTGATGCACGGGCGACTTGACCAGATCCAGACCGCGCCGTCCCGCCGGTTTTGGCGCCCGGGTATAGCAGGCGACAATATCATGTCCCTGACCGACAATTTCGGTGAGCAGGGGCACTGAAAAATCGGGAGTACCCATGAAAACGACGCGCAGAGTCAAACCGGTCAATCCTCCAATTTAGCGGCATCCGGCTTGTTCAGGTGCGGTATGGCAACGATCGGATCGGTCCGGTTCAGCCGTTGCGCCGCCGTGCCTCTTTTTCGAATTTCTTGACCACCCGTTCGCGCTTGAGACGTGAAATATGGTCGATGAACAGAACCCCGTTCAGGTGATCTATTTCATGTTGCAGGCAGGTCGCCAGCAAGCCGTCCGCCTCAATCTCCTGGCGCTCGCCCATGCGATTGAGAAACCCGATCTTGACCCGGGCCGGCCGTTCAACCTCGGCGTAGAATTCCGGGATTGAAAGGCACCCCTCCTCGTAAGTCGATTTTTCGTCGGAGGCCCAGGTAATCTCGGGATTGACAAGAAATATCGGATCGCGGACCGGCGGCGCATTCTCCTCCGCGTCTTCTTCGCTGTCGCGCTGGGCGACATCGCAAACGATGATCCGCTTCGGCACCGCGATCTGGATTGCGGCCAGACCAATGCCTGGCGCGTCGTACATGGTTTCCAGCATGTCATCCATCAGCGTGCGGATTGAATCATCCACCAGGTCAACCGGCGCGGAGGTTTGCCGCAGGCGGTTATCAGGCAAAATGATGATGTTCTGCAGGGACATGGACACAGGCCGGTTCGGTAAAATCAACAGCCGCCATCGGTTTCGCGAAAGCAAAACGGCTTGTTTGCCTCACATAGGCGCGACTTCCGTGCGCGTCAAATCGCGTGGGACTACCAAGCCAGCGAGGAATGCTGTCAGCTGTCGCGGCCAGAGCGGCGGGTCAGATCGAAAGTCCGGATCGTGCCAGGCCGGGTGGCAGGCGCCAGACCGGTGAAACGCTTGCGCTCGACGACCACGGCGCCGCGGCCCGGGCGACCAGCGCGCTGGACGGTAACCGCGCGGGCGGCGCCATCGCGGTTCTTCACCATGACTTGCGCACCACTCTTGATCCGTTCCGACTCGTGCCTGCTCTCGGCAGCGGCGCGCTCGACTTCACCACGCACGTCCGCGGGCTTGAGACCCATCAGACTGGCGGCAATCTCGACCTGTCCCTCGATGTTCCCGGCTATGTCGCGCGCAGCAGCAACGGCCTCGGCGATGGTGGGCGGGCAGCGCTTGGCGCGGATCGGGCCGGGAATGAAATTCGCATTGTTGCCTGCTTTTGCGGAGGCGGATTTGGTCTGAGTATCGGTCATGACCAGTCTCCCAGTTTTATTTGCGCAGATTTCCTTGCTGAAGCTCGAACAAGCAGGGCCCGCGAGTATATTGTGCGCTGCACATATAGTATTTTTGCATTGCACAATCAACCATCGGGCGGCGGAAATCGCCAAAACCTACTTCTGTGTCCCACCCACGCCGAGCATCGGCACCGCCGTCGAAAACCGTAAAAACTTCATATCATACTGAATACAAGAAGAAATCTGGATCATTCGGCTATCCGGGACCGTACAAGCGGTAGCGAATCAATTTGGTCATTTTGTGAATTGAATCAGCAAACTATGCCTTGAACAATGTTTTCCGGACGCACCCTGGCGAAATGGGCGCGCTGGCACACCCCAATGCCGGGGTATTTTCACTCCCGACCGGCGGGACAATGCGGGGGCGGGGAATACCGGGGCGAACGGTGCGGGCTATTCCAGGTAATTGCACATTCTCAGCGGCCGCCAGGCAAGACGACCGCCAACCGGAACCTCCTCGCGGCTCCAATAGCAATCGCCTGGTACGGCATTGCCGCCGGGTCCGCCATAGCCGACAGCGCCAGGCGCATAGCGGGAAGGTGCGTTTTCATGTGGATTAAACGGCTCGAGATTTTCGCGGGACCAGAAGGCGTGCGCCGGCAATGCCACAACACAGGCCAACAGCCCGCCAGCGGCGGTGGCCAGAAGCCGGTTCCTGATAGATGACGCGACGACCCGTGATGTAACCATGCAATTGTCTCCTGCTCGACTGCCCGGCACACCTGCGACAGCCATTGTTGGCGATTCCAGCTTGTGCATCATAAAATATTATTTCCGGTAAATTGATGGCAATTGCCGCAATTCAACCCCTGGCGCCAGAGCCGTTCAGGGTCTCAAGCAATCGCTGCACGGCTGCAGTTTCGCGTTTTGACGCATTTGTCCATCGCGCCGGAAAGCTGTCCGGCTTGCCTGATGGTGCGAGGGGCGCAATCGGCAGCACCATTCAGAAGGAAGTGCGCTGGCGGACGGCGGCGGTAAGCGTGCCTTCATCGAGATAATCAAGTTCACCGCCAACGGGCACCCCGTGCGCCAGCCGGGTAATGCGGACAGCGGTGTGGGAGAGGAGATCGATTATGTAATGCGCCGTGGTCTGTCCATCGACGGTGGCGTTGACGGCAAGGATGACTTCGGCGATCCCCTCGGCGGCGGTCCGTTCCGTCAGTGCCGCCAGGTTGAGATCATCGGGCCCGACGCCGTCAAGCGGCGACAGCACACCACCAAGGACGTGGTATCGCGCCTTCAGTGCTCCGGCCCTTTCAAGCGCCCACAAGTCGGCAACGGTTTCCACAACAACGAGCGTCCTGGAATCCCGTTCCGGATCGCTGCAAATGGAACACGGATCAGTTGTATCGATGTTGCCGCAAGTGCGGCAGGTCAGGATCGTGTCGCGCGCCACAGCCATTGCCGCAGCCAGCGGGGTCAACAATTCCTCGCGCTTGCCAATGAGATGCAGGACTGCACGGCGTGCGGAACGGGGCCCCAAACCGGGAACCCGCGCCAGCAATTGCACCAGCCTTTCAATCTCCGGTCCGGCGACCTGTCCTGCCATGGTTTTTCCTGTCGGCACTTCACCCGGGACGATCAGCCGAACGGAAGCTTCATGCCCGGCGGCAACGGCAAGCCATCGGTCATGGATTTCATCTTTTCTTCCATCAATTGCTCGGCCTTTTTACGGGCATCCTCGTGCGCGGCGATGATCAGGTCTTCGAGTATCTCCGCCTCATCCGGTTTCAACAGCGAAGGGTCGGCGGACAGGCCGCGCATGGCGCCCTTGGCGGTCAGCGTGACTTTCACCATGCCGCCGCCAGACTGGCCGGTGACTTCCGTTGTTTCCAACTCGTTTTGCATTTCCTGCATGCGGCTCTGCATTTCCTGGGCCTTTTTCATCAGCCCCATAATGTCTTTCATGAGTTACTCCAGTTCCAACGGATGAATCGCGCCATTCGCAAGTGTTCGCCTTGTAGCGCGAATTGCCGACTAGTCGAAAGGATCACCGTCGTCGTCTTCGCCAATTGCAAACTGATCCTCGAAGGCTACTTCGTCGCTGGCTGCGCCGCCGGCGGTTCCGTCCGTCA
Organism: uncultured Beijerinckia sp.; assembly: GCA_964615275.1. Taxonomy (GTDB): domain Bacteria; phylum Pseudomonadota; class Alphaproteobacteria; order Rhizobiales; family Beijerinckiaceae; genus Terripilifer. The sequence continues at coordinate 25,502 of CAZTMN010000025.1, forward strand.
TCAACCCGCCAGTTTCCGCGCCGGTGCTGCGCACGGCCACGATCTCGGCGCCCGGAAAACTTTGCAGGACGCTTTGTACCAGCGGATTGGAGCGAACACCCACCATGCGCGCCTGCTGGCGAGCGGCTTCCTGATCCTTCAGGCTCGGTGCGCCTTCCTGATCGGACAGCACCGCCTGCCAGTGCGCACCCGTCCATTCGCGCAACCGTTGTGACAATTGCTGGACAATCGCCGGGGAGGCTCCCTCGGCCAGGGCAAACTCGATTCGCCCCTGCTCGAAATGAACCAGCCGGACATCACGCTCAAGCGCCAGCTTGAGCTGAATGTCCCGGCGCATCTGCGCCAGCGCCACAACATCCTCAAACCGCGCGATCTGTACGCGCGGAGAATGCTTCGCTGCGGTGGCAGGGGATGGCCCTGCGTCTGCGGCCGGCGCTGCCGCCACGGGTTGTACTGCGGCCAACGCCGAGCGGGCGCCGCCACCCGCGGCAGCCCGGACACCGCTGCCGCTTCCGCCTGGCGATGTTGCCGGCGCAGCATTGCCCGGCTGGCCCTGCAGCCGTTTCAACACATCTTCCGGGCTGGGGAGACCCGAGGCATAGGCGAGGCGCACCAGCACCATCTCACCGGCCGCCAGAGGCCGCGGTGAATCGCGCACATCGGTCAACCCCCGGGAGATGATCTGCCATGCCATAGTCAGCGATTGTACGCTCAACTGGCCGGCAAACGTTTCTCCGCGGGCGCGCTCGTCCTGGCTAATGGTCACGTCATCAGCCGGCCCCGGCGCGATCTTCAACCTGGTAACGTAATGGACGTATTCGGCGAGATTTTGCAGCACCAACAGCGGATCTGCACCAAGGCCATATTCGCTGCGGAAAATTTCCAGCGCCGCGGCTGCATCGCCCTTCATCAGCGCTTCGAACAGGTCGACCACGCGCGAGCGGCTGCCGGTCCCAAGCATTTGCAGGACCTGTTCACCGGTAACGGCAATGCCGCCGCTGGTGGCGCTGCCGTGGGCGATGGCCTGATCCAGCAGGGACAATGAATCGCGAACCGACCCCTCCGCCGCACGTGCAATACAAGACAGCGCCTCGCCATCGATCGACACCTGTTCCTTTTCGCACAGGCCGGCGAGATGCTTTACGATGAGGGCAGAATCAACGCGGCGCAAATCAAACCGCTGGCAGCGCGAACGCACCGTAACGGGGATTTTCTCGCTTTCCGTCGTGGCAAAAATGAACCGCACATGTTCAGGCGGCTCTTCGAGCGTTTTCAGCAATGCATTGAACGCGCTGCGGCTCAGCATGTGCACTTCGTCGATAATGTACACCTTGCAGCGCGCCATAACAGGCCGGTAGCGAACGCTTTCGATTATTTCGCGCACGTTCTCAACGCTCGTATTCGAGGCGGCATCCATCTCGATCACGTCGACGTGGCTGGAATCGATAATCGCCTGGCAGTGAACGCCAAGTTCGGGCATGTTGATCGTCGGCTTGTCGATAGCGGCGCGGCCGTCCGTTGCCGGCAGTTCGTAGTTGAACGCGCGCGCCAGAATGCGCGCCGTCGTGGTCTTGCCGACGCCGCGCACGCCGGTCAGCAAATAGGCCTGATGAATGCGGTCGAGTTCGAATGCGTTTGTCAGCGTCCGCACAAGGACGTCCTGCCCGATCAGATCATCAAACGTGGACGGCCGGTACTTGCGCGCCAGCACCTTGTAGGCATGCGGTGGCCCGGCCGGCGCAGCTTCCGCCAGCGGCAAGGTCTCGGTCTGGTGTTCTGATACGTCGTCCTGCATCGCCGTCCGGGCGTTATCCGCCGAAGTTTCGTGTGCGCCTTTATCCGGTGGCAGGGCGCGCGATGCAAGCGCGATTTCCGGACCTGGCGGAAATTGCCGCGGCCGGGGAGACGGGAACCCGCACAAGCAAACGAAAGGGGAAAAGTGGGAGGCTGGACAGAGACCCGCCCGGTCTCGTTAGGGCTGCTTCCTTCCGGACCTGACCCGGTTGGCGAGTGGAGCGTCCACCGCCAACCTCCCGGGCCATATTTGGACCATCCCGCGGCCCGGTGCAAGTAGAAGCGGGCCGATGTAGCCGAACCGGCTGAAAGAGCGCTATTCCAGAAGATGACTGCGGCCGAAGACCGTCGCCGGCTCAAAATCCCAGAGCGCAACCATCCTTCCGGGGGTCCGAACCTCCAGTAAGCAGGCCGGAATCCGGATCGATCCAGATAGCCTGCGAACCGCCAATCGGCTTGTCGGGGGCCACGCGCCGGTGTCCCAGTTTTTCCAGCCCGGCAACCACGGCCGCAGGTATAGCGCCCTCCATCTGGACGGCATGTTCCCCGGGCAGCGGGAAAATGCGCGGAGCGTCCTGCGCCTCCTGAATATCCATCGCAAAGTCAAAATACCGGGTCAGAAACTGCATATGGCCGAATGCCTGATATTGCCCTCCCATGACGCCGAAGGACATGACGGTCTGGCCGCCTTTCGTCACCATTCCGGGAATAATCGTATGCAGGGGCCGCTTGCCGGGCGCGATGCAATTGGGATGGCCCGGCTCAATCACGAAGCCCTGCGCACGATTGGTGAACACTATACCGGACTTCGGCGCCATGAGACCGGCGCCGAAGTTTTCAAACAGGGTGTTGATGAAGCTGCAGGCGTTTCGATCCTTGTCGACCACGGTGATGTAAACCGTGCTCGGATGCGCCGGCAGGGACGATGCCGGCAGTTCCGCCAACGCACGTTCGGGGTCGATGAGGTCGCGCAGCCGACCCGCATGATCCTGCGACAGGAGCGCCTCGACCGGCACGTCGGCAAATGCGGGGTCGGCGACAAACATGTTGCGATCGTTGTATGCAAGGCGGCCTGCCTCGATTTCCGTGTGCAGACGCTCAACGGACAACGGGTCAACGCCGTCGGTCTTGTATCCGGCCATGATGGTCAACAATTGCAGCGCCGTGACGCCCTGCCCGTTCGGCGGACATTCCCAAACCTGACAGCCGCGATATTCACTGCTGATCGGTGTGACGTATTCGCCTTTTGCTGAAGCGAAATCCTCAAGCGTATGCAAGCCTCCCAGGGCGCGAAGATAGTCCACCATGTCGGCAGCAATCTCGCCGGTGTAAAAGGCGTCGCGTCCTCCCCTGGCGATCGCCTCGAGCGTTGCGGCGAGTTCCGGTTGATAGTGCCGCTCCCCTACTGCGGGGGTGCGGCCGGCGGCCATGAACACACGTTTCAGATTGGGGTCCCGGGCTATGGTTCCAGCCTGGGCCGCGATATCGACGCTGACACGGGAGGAAACCGGATATCCGTCGCGGGCATAGGCGATTGCCGGTTGCAACAGCTCGGCCAGTTCGAGCCTGCCATGATCGCGATTCAACTGCCACCAGGCATCCACCGATCCTGGAACGACACAGGAATGCGGGGTCTGGCGCTCGATACAGCGGATACCACGTTCCAGATAATAGTCGGCCGTTGCAGCCATCGGCGCCCGGCCGGAACCATTAAAGGCAATAATCGAACCGCTTCCGCCTGGCGAATACAGGCAAAAACAATCGCCGCCCAACCCGGTTGATTCCGGTTCGACCACGCATTGCACGGCGCAAGCGGCGATGGCCGCGTCCATGGCGTTGCCGCCACGGCGCAAAACGTCAATAGCGGTCGCGGTTGAAAGGGTATGCGACGTAGCGGCCATGCCGTTGACGCCATGAACCGGCGATCTTCCGGGCAATTCAAGATCGCGCATCGTCTTCCCCCGCTAATCCCTGTTAAAGCATGCTGGACAATTGCCGGCTTGAAGGCGTTAGATGAACCATGCCTCAAGCCTGCGGGCAAGGTGAAAGGCGATTGGCAATGCAACCCCCCGCATCCTTGCATGGGTATAAAACCAAAGGTTTGAAGCAGATCAAGGCATGGCCTTGCCCGTTGTGCTTAACTTCAACGATCAAATTCGAAAGGGCTGCAAATGGCAATCAAGGATATCATGATGGTCGTCCATCCGGGACCGGACGGCGCCAATCTCGACGAATACACCCTGTCGCTGGCCGGCCAATCCGGAGCGCATGTGACTGCGATCGGATATGCTACGCAAATCATCGCACCAGTATCCTTTGCCGGAGATTACCCGTACGATCTGATGGTCCAGGCCGTCGAAGAGGCGCGGGCCGAAGCCGAGAGCGGCTACGAACGGCTGAAAGCCGCCGCGCCAGCCAATGTGCCGACCGAATTCCGGATGCTGGAAGGTCTCTCCGGCGAGGTTCAAAACGCGATCGGCCGGGCTGCCCGCAATTTTGATGTTTCAATCATGCGGCAAGCGTCCCCGGAGGAGCCTGATTTTTCCAACCAGATGCTCGTCAGCGTGCTGTTTTCGTCCGGGCGGCCGGCGCTGGTTGTCCCTTACATTCACCGTGGACCGGCAAAATTCGACAGGGCGATGGTGACCTGGGACGGCGGCATGACCGCAGCACGGGCAATAGCCGGCGCGCTCCCGCTGCTGGCGCAGGCCAAGCAAGTGGAAGTGGTGTCGGTGGCCGTTGAAGACGAAGACGGCGACGCGCTTCCGGCGTTCGATATCACCCACCACCTGGCGCGGCACGGCATCAATGCGGAACTCAAACAACTCACGCCGGCGCAGACAATCGCATCGACCCTGTTGTCGCACGCATCCGATACCAGCGCCGATTTCATGGTCATGGGCTGCTACGGGCACTCGCGCTTGCGCGAATTCGTACTGGGCGGCACGACCCGGACAATTCTGGAATCGATGACAATACCTATCCTGATGGCGCATTGACGGCTCCGGACACCGGCGAGGGCCATCGTTGTCCCTTTACAAGAAAGCAACAAGGTTTGCGGGCCGGCCAGATCTTGCCCGGCCTGCAGTGACAGCACACGCAGCATAGCAAACGCAGAGGCATGGACCATGAACGACGCAAAATCCTCCGGCTCGGCCCGCATGTACAAGATTCGCCTCGAACTTGCGCGGTCGCCCGGTGCTCCGCAGGGTTCGCCGGGGGACGGCTACGAATTCTACGCACCGCTCGACGACGCACGGCACATAGACCTGGACGGCTGGAAAGAGCACAAGGCGTTGTGCTTCGTTCACCGGCTTGAGGACAATGTCACCGTTGAGCGCGGCATACTGGCCCACCGTCCGGGCGGAACGGGTGGAGCGACCTGGGCCTTCGACTACGACTACACCGCTGACGGCGATGAAGAGCCCGGTTTCCGCTTCGATACGCATGCCTTCCAGGTCGGACAGTATGTATCGATCCGCGATCATGACGGTGAATTGCAGACCTATCGCGTTGCGAATGTAACACATGCCTGACACGCCTGGCGGCGTAACGTCCGTGCCGGGCGCCAGGGCGAACTATTGCGGACAGCAACATGACTGACACGGCCCCAGGCATCCAGGCAGAGGCTGCAACTTCCGAACCGGTACGATTGCGGCGTGTCCTGTCGCTTCCGTTGCTGACGCTCTACGGGCTTGGCGTGACGCTCGGCGCGGGCATCTACGTGCTTGTAGGCGTGACGGTTGAACGGGCGGGCATACACGCTCCGCTCACCTTTGTTCTGGCCAGTTGCGTGGTCGCCTTCACCTGCCTGTCCTATGCGGAACTTTCGACCCGGTTTCCGGTATCCGCCGGCGAGGCCGAATATCTGCACCAGGGATTCCGTTCACGCATATTGTCGACGGTGGCCGGACTGCTCCTGGTGACATCGGGGACCGTATCATCCGCGGCGATCGCAATCGGAGCAGCAAACTATCTTGGCCTGTTCATATCCGCTCCGGAGCCGGTTCTTGTTGCGGCGCTGATACTCGTTCTGGCCCTGGCCGCGTGTTGGGGGATCGCCGAGTCCCTGTTCATTGCGGCGCTGTTTACACTCGTCGAAGCGTTCGGCCTGGGCATGGTGATCTGGTTCGGTTCCGCTTCGATCACGGATCCTGGGCTTGTCTGGAAGGCATTTACGCCGGGTTTTGAAATAACCGCATGGGCCGGCATCGCCACGGGAAGCCTGCTTGCGTTTTTCGCTTTCGTCGGCTTTGAGGACATCGTCAATGTCGCTGAAGAAGTGAACGAGCCGCAGAAAACCTTGCCCCGCGCGATAATGCTGACCCTCGTGCTGGCGACGCTGCTCTACCTCACCGTCGTCACAACCATGATTGCCGCCGTGCCGCTCGACACACTCTCCGGCGCGAAGGCGCCGTTGGCCCTGGTATTTCAGGACAAGCCCGCCGCTTTGAGTACAATCTTCAGCGTAATTGCAATCATAGCGACAGTGAATGGTATCCTGATCCAGATCATCATGGCGTCGCGGGTGATCTACGGCATGAGCAACCAGGGAAACCTGCCGCGCGTCTTCGGTTACGTGCATCCACGCCTGCGCACGCCGTTGATAGCAACCGCATGCGTCACGGCGATCGTGCTGATACTTGGATTGACGACACCCATCGACCGGCTTGCGGAAGCAACCTCGCAGGCGGTGCTTGTTGTCTTCGTGCTCGTCAACAGCGCCCTGCTGGCGATCTGGTATCGCGACAGGAACACGGCCGGAGAACCCGCAACGGATGATTACTTTCATGCTCCGCGCTGGGCGCCAGCCGCCGGTGTGCTGACATGCCTGCTGCTGCTGTCGACGTCCTTTGTGTGACAGCCGCGACGAAGCGCAATCGGGGGCTATCGAAAAGCAAGCAAAGCACTGTGCGCGCGGCAGCCGGCACATAACCACCTGGAGCAGACCGGAGCGGCGTTTCCGGTTAGCCTTCTTGCGATCCCTGGAAACATATCAGTGCAATTGCCTGTGGTAACGGACAATTTGCCGGGACTGTCCACGCCAACCAGCGTCACGGAAGTATTGTTCAATGGCGGACAGGATCAGGTTGGAGCGCGCACCTTCGAAATCAAATTCCAGCGCATCAGCGCCCACCTGGCAGGCCAGAAAGGACGTACATTCGACTGCGGCCGCGATGACCGGCGGGCCGGGCAGATCGGCCGCGATCACATCGAGTATGCGCAAAACACGCCTTTGCTGAACCGGGCTTGCGAAACTGCAATGCAAGAGCGCATGCACGCAGGCCCGCGCATCCTCGATAGCGATCCACACATTCTCCGCGGTGGCGGATTGCCGCTGCAGGGAGATCATTTCCCGCCATTCGGCAATGTCCAGTTCCGGCCGGCCGAGCTGGGCGAGAACGAAGGCTTTTTCTTCGCCGGCGACCGCAACGGATCTGGCGCGAAAGCCATGGTGCGACGAAAAATCCTTCAAGAATGAATTCAAGCTCATTGCGCCAGCCTAGCCGAATACCCACATTAATAAATGACAGAGATCAATGCCGCCGGGTATGGCCCTGGCGCGCCGGTCGCATGAGTACAGGAGAGTCGCCACATGAATTCCGCTCAACTGCCTCATGCCAATTATCCTCCACCCTGCGAACATCGCCGCCCCGGAGAGGCTTGCTCGAAATGCGGCGTTCGGCTGTTCAGCATCTGCGCGGCGCTTGAGCGTGAGGATCTTGTAAGGCTCGACCGGCTTGCCCGGCACATAACGATCCCGGCCAAAACACAACTCTTCGAGCAGGGCGCACCCGCCGACCATGTCTACAACATCGTCTCGGGAACCGTCCGGCTGTTCCGCCTGCTGTCGGATGGCCGCCGGCAAATCGTCGGATTTGCGCTGCCCGGCGATTTCCTCGGCCTTTCGCTTGCAGATACGAACGCCTATGGCGCAGAAGTCATTGAGGATGCCGAATTGTGCCAGTTCGACCGCGCGCAAATCACCCGGTTCGCCAATGACAACAGCGAATTGATGCATCGCCTGCACGAGTTTATTTCGCACGAACTCATAATTGCTCAAGACCAGATGGTTATTCTTGGCCGCCTGCGCGCGGAGGAGCGTGTCGCCGCATTCCTATTGAACATGCATGAGCGGTTCGCCCGTATCGGCCGCAGGTCCGTAACCATCCAGCTGCCGATGCAAAGGGCGGATATTGCCGACTATCTCGGCTTGACGGTCGAGACCGTCAGCCGGACCATATCGCGGATGGCGCGCGACCGGATCCTGCTGGTCGTTCCCGACGCTGTACGGATACTCGACATCGAGCGGCTAAAAGCGTTGTGCGCCTGAGCCGGCGATTATACGGCAGGCAAATATGGACCTTTCGAACCAGCGCGCAACACGTGCTTTTCTGCGAACTGCCGGTGTTTCCGGCGGGGTGGCAACCGGCACGCTGGTGGAAGAAATTGAAACCCACATCTCGGTTATATTCCTGCACCGCGACCGTGTCCTGAAACTCAAAAAGGCCGTGCGGTTTGCCTATCTCGATTTTTCCGACCCGCAAACACGCCTCGAACTCTGCCGCCGGGAAGTAGACCTAAACAAGCGGACTGCGCCGGAGCTTTATCGCGGGGTGCGTACAATCGTGCGCCGGCCCGACGGTTCGCTCGCACTCGACGAGGATGGCGAGGTCGTTGACGCGGTGGTTGAGATGGCTCGCTTTGAACAGGACGCGCTGTTCAGCCAGCTGGCTCTCGACGGGCGGCTCGATGACCCGTTGCTTGATACGCTGGCGCGGCGCATTGCCGACTTTCATGACTCCCTGCCCGCCCTGCCGGGCCGCTGCGGCCACGACGCCATACGCCGGGCGCTGGCGGCAAATACGGAAGCGTTCGCCGCAACTTCCTTCGCCACCCATCCGGACGTTAGCGCGCTACTCGCCAACATCGAACGTACGGTCGAAGACAAGAAGCAACAGCTCGAATCACGCGGACGATCCGGCCGGATACGCCGCTGTCACGGCGATTTGCACCTGGGCAACATCTGCCTTTTCAGGGGCCAGCCAACGCTGTTTGACTGTCTTGAATTCGACGAAGACCTGGCGAGTATCGACGTGTTGTACGATCTGGCTTTCCTGCTGATGGACCTGTGGCGCGCCGGCCGACAACAGGCCGCCAACCGGGTGTTCAACCGGTATCTCGATCATACCGGTGATACACGGGATTTGGGATTGATGCCGCTCTATGTCGCCATGCGCGCAACCATCCGCGCCCATATTGCCGCAACACGGGCGGACAGCCTGGCTGCAGAAAAAGACGCGGCGCAGAAGGCGCGGCGCGAGGCGCAAACCCATATCGATCTGGCGCGCGAAAGCCTGGCGGCCCGCCAGCCGCGCCTTGTCGCAATCGGTGGCCTGAGCGGTTCGGGCAAATCGACAGCCGCCGCCGCTGTAGCGCCATATACAGGACCAATCCCGGGGGCGCGCATCCTCTCGACGGATCGCATTCGAAAAGCCCTGTGGGGCGCAGACCCGCTGACACAACTTCCGCCGGAAGCTTACACGCCGCAAATGTCGGAACGGGTTTACGAGGCGCAACGCCGGGAAACTGAAACCGTGATTGCCGGCGGCGCCAGCGTAATTGCCGACGGTGTTTTTCTGAAAGCCGCGGAGCGAGCCGCCATCGCACAAGTCGCGGACGCCGCCAATGTCGCCTTTAACGGCTTCTGGCTGGAAGCACCGGAAAGCACGCTTGTGCAACGGGTCGAAGAGCGCCGAAACGATCCTTCGGACGCAACTGCCGACGTCGTCCGGCTTCAGAAACAAAATGCTGGCAACCAGACTGACTGGCCACAAATTGACGCTGGCACCACTATAGGGGCAACCCGCGACCAGATACTCCGCAATATCGATGCCTGACAGCCAAATAGGCCAGAAACGCAATTTGATTTGCCGCAAAGCGGGCTGGAACCAAACATGCAAATTTCTTAATCACAGTTGGAGCCGCCAACGCCCAGACCGCCCGGCCACCGGGTCTGTGCCAGGCCGATGCGGGGTTAAACGAAGAAAGGGACTAGCCATGTACAAGAAGATACTCGTTCCCGTCGATCTGGGTGAAGTCAGCGCCGCCGATGAAGCGCTGAAAACCGCCGCCAATCTGGCAAAGTCATCCGGCGCCGCCCTGCGGATCATCAACATCCAGCAAGTGCTGCCGGCGACCTATATGGATTACATTCCCGCTGATTTTGACGACAAGCAGCGGGAGTGGGCGAACAAGGAACTGGCCAGCATTGCCTCATCCGTCGATGTACCGAAAGGCAGCGTCAGCACGCACCTGCGGTTCGGCGGCACATACCCGGAAATCCTTGCCGAAGCGGATGAATGGGGCGCAGACCTGATCGTGATCGGATCGCACCGGCCAGCCATGTCGACCTATCTGCTGGGCTCAACGGCGAAATCGGTCGTCCGGCACGCCGCCTGTTCCGTTCTGGTCGTGCGCTGAGCAGCAGCCGGTTGGCGGCGCGTCTCCGGTCCATTCAGTAGCGGTCCGCCGGACCGGTGGATCGCGATCCGGGCAAACCCTGCAAAGTCCGCTGCTGGTGTGGCGGACTTCTTGCTTGTTGGCTGCAAGCCAATGTAAAACCACTAAACAGGCAAATCCCAGGCGAAGGACATCACCCGTGAGCTCCCAATCAATCGCAATCAGTCCCTGCACGCCCCACGTGGGTGCTGAAATCGGCAATATCGATCTGACCCGAGAACTGAGCGATGCACAGATTGGCGATTTGAAACAGGCTTTCGTCAAATACGGGGTCATATTCTTTCGCGACCAGCCGCTTTCCAACGAGGACCAGATGCGCCTTGCCGGATATTTTGGCCATGTGCACGTGCATGTCGGCGGCAAGGGTACTGCATCGAGCCCGGTGGACGGCTTCCCGGCAATCCGCCGCCAGCATTTCGACAAGAACTCGAAACGCATATCCGGCGAAGTCTGGCATTCCGACCAGAGTTGCGCCGAGATTCCGCCCACCGGTTCGCTGCTCATCCAGCGCATCCTGCCGCCCGATGGCGGCGGCGACACGTTGTTTTGCAGCGCGGCTGCGGCTTATGACGGATTGTCCGAGCCGATGAAAACCTATGTCGACAAGCTGACCGCAATGCATGACGGAGCCAAGCTGTTCGACGCGGTTGAGGGCAAAGTGTTCCCGCGGGCCGAACACCCGATCGTCATTACCCACCCGGACACGGGACGCAAGGTCCTGTTCGTCAATCCAGGTTTCACAACGCACATCGTCGGCGTCGATCGCGATGAAAGCGATGCAATCCTCAACTACCTGTACGGCCACATTGCCAAACCCGATTGGCAAATGCGCTTCCGCTGGAAAGAAAATTCCGTCGCCTTCTGGGACAATCGCAGCACCCAGCATTATGCGATCTGGGACTACTGGCCGAACGTTCGCTCCGGCGAGCGGGTGCAGTTTGAAGGCGAGGCACGCCCGGCGCGGTGAGACACTCGCCTGCTATCTTGCGATCCTAATACGGCGCGATGCGTGATCAAAAACCGCCCCTAAAACAGGTTCAGCAGTGGTTTGACGACGAAATTGACAATCGCTGCCAGCAACGCCACCGTCCAGATAGCTGAAAGACCCATCGCTCCAGCGCGCTTCATCCGCTCTTCTTCATTCAAGAGCATCAGAGCGCAAGCAACATTCAATACAATGAACAGTCCTATAACCAACCACGCAATCAAGCTCATATATCACCAGTAGTTTCGATCCATTGCCAACAAATGAAATTTGTCCATCCGAGACAAGGTCAACCCACCTGTCACAAATGGGCGGGCGCAAAAAAAGAAAATTTCGCATCAACGTCAACTATCCAATTCCAGCCGCTCGTCGGGCGGAGCAATCTCCGTGACCAGATCGCGCACAAGCAGTTTCTTCGGCAATGGCGCGAGCTTCGTAACACCTTCCTTCAACCGCTCGGTGCAGGCGTAGGCGGTTTTGCCGTCGACCAGCATCATGCATTCCTTGCAGGCATTGGCGTTGATGCAGGAGAAGCGAAACGCCAGCGTTTCATCCTGGTCGCGGCGGATGAAGCGCAAGCCGTCAAGTATCGTCTGGCCGGACTCGAATTCGACTTCGAAACGTTCGACCGCCGGCTCTTCGCCAAGTGCGCCGCGCTGAATTTCCAGAACGCCCTTCATGCCGGAACCTTTTTGTCGTTGGGCACCTGCTGTCCCAGATGCAATTTTCCTTCGCGCAATGCAATTGTCTGGTTGATCGCCCAATTGTCGTCCATGCTCAGGAAGTCGTCGCGCTGGTGGGCGCCGCGGCTCTCCTTGCGGCTAGCCGCCGCCGTTGTCACGGAGCGCGCCACAAGCAGCATGTTGCGCAGGTCCAGCCAATCCAGGAGCACGGGATCAAACGGCTGGCCGGTCGCCTGCGGCCGTTCGCCAACGTCTTCTGACAGTCCGGCGAGCGATCCGAGCGCGGCCTGCAAGTCCGCCTCATTGCGGAACGGGCCAACCTTGTCGGCCATCAGCGACTGCAATTGCGCAAGGGTTTCGGCAAGGTTGCGGCCGCTGCCCGGCGAAGCCGAGCGCATCATGTCGAGGATGGGGCGGGCGGCCTCATCGCTCCACGCGGTGTTCAGTTTCGCAGCTCTGGCCGCGGCGTACTGCCCGGCGCGGGCGCCGAATACGAAAGCCTCGGTGATCGCGTTACCCGACAGGCGGTTGGCGCCATTCGATCCGCCGATCGCCTCGCCGCAAGCATACAGGCCTTCGACATCGGTCTCCATGCGCGTGTTCACCCTGACGCCGCCCATGTGGTAATGGGCGATCGGCGCAACCTCGATCGTCTGGTGTTCAAGATCGATGCCATTGGCCTCCAGGCGTTCGACGATCGGGCCAAAGGTCTTGCGAATAAGGTCCGGATCAATGTGCTGGAAGGACAGATAGGCGCCGCCGGCCGGGGATCCGCGGCCCGCTGCAACTTCCTGGGTGATGGCATAGGTGGCGAGATCGCGGGTCAGGAGATATTTGCCATCGCTGCGCGTGTCCGCATTGCGGTAGTCATTTTCAAATTCGCGCATTTCCGCGTTCAGCAGACGCCCGCCGAGCTTGTAACGGAACGGATCCCACATGATCGGATCCATACCGACAAGACGCGGCGCCAGGTGGCCAATCGGAAAAAACTGCACGAATTCCATGTCGACCAGCCGTGCGCCGGCGCGCAAAGCCAGCGCATACCCGTCGCCGCCCATGTTGGACGATGCGCTGTTGCGCCGATACAGCCGGGTCAGACCGCCGGTGGCGACAATGACCGTCTTCGCCTCGAGGGTCACAATCTCGCCGCTGGCCATGTGCACGGCGACCGCGCCGCAAGCACGCCCGTCTGCAACGACGATATCGACAACAACCAGATCGCCGATGGTGCGGATTTCCGGCGTGCGTTTCAGCTGAGTGCGCAACGTGCGCGAAACCGCCGGCCCGGTGGCCAGCACTTCGACATAGACGCAGCGCGGCCTGTCGTGGCCCGGCGCGTGCACCTGGGCGATATGTTCGCCATCGCGCGCCCAGCCCACCTTCCATTCATCCATCTGGCGGATGCGGCCCGGACCCTCCTCGCAGACCATCGCCGACAGCGCCTCGTCGCAAAGGCCGCGACCGGCCGCCAGCGTGTCGGACAGGTGAAAGCTGGGGTCGTCCGGCTCACGCTCACCCAAAGCCGCCGCGACGGTCATCTGGGCCATCACGGTTGCGCCGCTGCGCCCGATCAGGCTGCGGTCGACCAAAAGCACCGAAGCCCCTGCCCGGTTGGCCTCCAGCGCGGCGTAGATGCCCGCCGCACCGGCCCCAATGATCAAAACGTCTGCTTGCAGATGCATCTCATTCTCCTGGCGGTTGATCCGGCGATCCGAACCCGCCGCCTGTCGGCGTCTTTACAGTGATTGCCTCGCCTGCCGCCAATTTCGTTTGCGCGCTGCCGCCGATAATTTCAATGGAACCATCGAGACGCCGCACGGAATTTTCACCCAGTTCGCCTTCGCCGCCGCCTTCAAGCCCAAAAGGTGGAATGCGCCGGTGTCCGGACAGGATCGCGCAATCCATCGGCTGGGTGAACCGGATGGTCCGCGACACACCGTCACCGCCGCTCCAGCGTCCCTTGCCGCCGGAGCCCGGCCGGATATGGAAATCTTCCAGAACGACGGGGTAGCGAAATTCCAGAACTTCCGGATCGGTCAGCCGCGAATTGGTCATGTGGGTATGCACCGCGTCGGCGCCGTCGAAGCCGCGCCCAGCGGGCGCGCCGGAACATATGGTTTCGTAATACTGATAGGTTCCATCGCCAAAGGTGAGATTGTTCATCGTACCCTGGGCGCCGGCAAGCACGCCCAATGCGCCGTACAGGCAATCGGTCACCGCCTGGGATACCTCGACGTTGCCTGCGACGACGGCTGCCGGATATTGTGGCGACAACATTGAACCCTTCGGTACTAGGATATCGATGTTGCGCAGACATCCGGCATTGAGCGGAATGCGATCCTGCACCAGCGTGCGGAAAACATACAGGACAGCGGCCTGGGTCACCGGCTCCGGAGCATTGAAATTATCGGCTCGCTGCGGCGATGTACCCGTGAAATCGACTTTTGCCCGGCGCTTGTCGTGGTCGACCGTTATGGCCACGGCGATCTTGCAGCCCTGGTCCATCTCGTAGCTGAACGAACAATCCTTCAGGGTATCGATAACCTGCGCGACGCTTTCAGCAGCATTGTCCTGCACGTGACCCATGTAGGCGTGAACGACACCCAGCCCGTATGTCTCCACCATGCGCAGCAATTCCTGGGCGCCGCGATTGTTGGCCGCGATCTGGGCACGCAGGTCCCCCAGATTCTGATCGAGATTGCGCACGGGGTAGCGCGCGCCAGTCAGCATGGCGCGCACGTCCGCGTCGAGAAAGCGGCCGGCATCAACAACCTTTGCGCCATCGATGTAAACACCCTCTTCATCGATATGGGTCGCGTTGGGCGACATCGAGCCGGGGGCGATACCGCCGATATCCGCGTGGTGGCCGCGCGAGGCAACGAAAAACAGAATGTTCTTTCCTGCCTCATCGAAGACAGGCGTCACGACGGTAATATCGGGCAGATGCGTGCCGCCGTTGTAGGGCGCGTTGATCGCGAAAGCATCGCCCGGCCGGATTGCTGTGCCGTGGGCGCGCAAAACGCTCTCGACCGATTTGTCCATCGAGCCGAGGTGTACGGGAATGTGCGGCGCGTTGGCGACAAGGCGAGCCTGCGCATCGAATATCGCGCAGGAGAAATCGAGGCGCTCCTTGATGTTCACCGAAGAGGCCGTGTTTTGCAGGACGACGCCCATCTGTTCGGCAATCGACATGAACAGGTTATTGAAAATCTCCAGCATCACCGGCTCGACCCTGGCGTCGACATGCAGGACCGGGGCTTCGCCCTCGCGGTGCAAGACCACGTGGTTGAGCGCCGTTATCTCCATGCGCCAGCCCGGTTCGACAATGATCGTCTGGTGCGGCTCGATCAGGACCGCAGGGCCCGCCACAGATGCACCGGGGGACAGATCCGCGCGCATGAATACGCCCGCATCCCACCACTGGCCCTGGGAGAAGAAACGGCTCTGGCGGTCTGTGACCGGCGCATGGGCGCGGGCGCCGTTCGCCACTTCCTCGACGCCGTGACCGGGGGCCACGGCTTCAATTGAAACCGCTTCAATAACGAGCGCCCTGCCCTCGTCGGCAAATCCGAAACGCTTGCGGTGCGCCGCTTCGAAGGCGCGGCGCATGGCGCCTTCTTCTTCGAGATCAATGATCAGGGCGGTATCGGTGCCCGCATACCGCAAGTGCGCCCGCTGGAACACCTGCGCCGATTCAGGATCGACATCCTGCTGCCCCAGTTCATCCAGCGCTTCGCGGGCCAGACCGGCGGCGACGGAGCGGGCGGCTGTCATGCCGTCCTTACCAAGTTCGGACTCGATTGTCTGCTGGCGCACGGCGCGGGTATCGGCAAGACCCATGCCATAGGCCGAGAGCAGTCCTGAAAGCGGGTGGATCAAAACCGTGCGAATTCCTAGTGCATCGGCAACAAGGCAGGCGTGCTGGCCTCCGGCCCCGCCAAAACATTGCAGGGCGTAATTGGTCACGTCATAGCCGCGCTGGACGGAGATTTTCTTGATCGCATTGGCCATATTCTCGACCGCGATACGGATGAACCCGTCGGCGAGCGCGACCGGCTCGCGCGCTTCGCCGCTTTCAGCGGCCAATTCCTGAAACTGCTTGTGGACAGCTTCCCGGTCCAGCGGCTGATCGTGATTGGGACCAAAAATCCGCGGGAAATACGCCGGATCGAGCTTGCCGGTCATAACGTTGGCGTCGCTGACCGTTAGCGGCCCGCCACGGCGATAACTGCACGGGCCAGGGTCGGCGCCGGCCGAATCCGGCCCAACCACGAAGCGCCCGGCATTGGCGTGCAGGATCGATCCTCCACCGGCTGCAACGGTATGAATGAGCATCATGGGCGCGCGGATACGCACGCCGGCGACCTCGGTTTCGAATGCCCGTTCGAATTCGTCTTCAAAGTGGGAGACGTCTGTGGACGTACCGCCCATGTCGAAACCGATCAGCCGGTTGAACCCGGCCAACTTGCCGGTTTCCACGCAGCCAACGACGCCACCGGCGGGACCGGACAAGATGGCATCGCGCCCCTGGAACAGGTCGGCGCTTGTCAGTCCGCCCGAGGACATCATGAACAGCAATTTCGCCCGGGGTTCGGAATCATCGAAATTGGCCGCAACGCTATCAACATAACGGCGCAAAACCGGCGACAGATAGGCATCAGCCACGGTCGTATCGCCGCGCCCCACGAGCTTCATCAGCGGGCTGACCTCGTGCGATGCGGAAATTTGCGTGAACCCGGCCTCACGGGCAATTCTGGCAACCAGTTGCTCGTGCGCCGAATAGCGATAGGCGTGCATGAACACGATGGCGCAGGATTGGATTCCCTTGGCGCGCACGGCATCGAGAGATTGCCGGATTGCGGCCTTGTCAGGGTGACGCTCGACCGTGCCATCGGCAAGCACCCGTTCGTCGACCTCGATCACGTCGCAATACAGCTGATCGTGCTTGTGAATATCGAGTGCGAAAATATCCTCGCGGGTTTGATTGCCGATCGGCAGGGCGTCGCGAAACCCGCGCGTCGTGATGAGCACCACCGGTTCGCCCTTGCGCTCCAGCAGGGCATTGGTTGCAACGGTGGTGCCCATTTTAACCGAAGCAATACGCGCGGAGGGCAGCATATCGTCGGCGCGCACGCCCAAGAACTCCCGCATGCCCTGAACGGCAGCATCCTGGTAAGCTTCCGGATTGACGGACAAGAGCTTCTTGGCATGGATGGAGCCGTCCGGCGCGCGCGCAACAACGTCGGTGAAGGTGCCGCCGCGATCGATCCAGAAATTCCATCTATTATCTTCAACGCCATTATTGCCGTTGCTCAAAACGCTCACCCTGGTTGTCAAGCCTGTGCAGGCCCCATTTCCGGCCTTGCCGCGGGAAACAATCCGGAGGGGTTTTGAACGTCCGGCGAATGGTTGTCAAAGGGACAGGCTGCCCGGAAAGCGCCCCGGGATTTTGGGCCCCACTGGACTTGGGGCATTCCCGGCAGCTAATCTTCGACAGGCAATCAGGAGGCGATGACCATGTCTCAAGCGCACACCGGATCGGAAGCGGGCGCTGGCCCGCACATCAAGGTCGGTTTTCTGTCACACGGGACCGTCGAAACCCGGGACCTCGCACGCGCGCGCAAGTTCTACGAGGAATTCTTCGGCTTTGACGTGCGCCAGACCAGCAAGATTTCCCTCATGCTGCGTCTCAACAGCACCACGACCATAGCCTGCGTCCAGACGCGCGGTCCGACGAAAGCCGGGCTGTACAGCCATTTCGGGCTCGATATGGAGACCCGCGAACAGGTCGATGCAGCCTATGAAACCGCGAAAAAACTCAAGGACGAGTACGGCATCAAGAAGATGACCGCGCCGGTCGACCAACACGGGACCTACGCGTTTTACATCGTCGATGCGGATGAAAACTGGTGGGAAATCCTGACCAATCCGCCCGATGGCTACAGCTACGTTTTCGACCTCGAGGAAGAAGGACGCTCGTGGAATGAAAACGAAAGGGGCAAGGGCCGGATCGAAAAATGGCAGGCGCAACAGGGCAAGGAAGGCGGGTAACACTGTCCACCTTGCAGCGCCAGCGCACAAAAACTCCCCGGACGAAATCTCGGCCGGGGAGTTTTTGTACCCAGGTCAGCGTTTTTATACCTGGGCAAGCATTTTATACCTGGGCAAGCCTTGGAGCCGTGCAATCAGTTGCAGACCCGGATGTAACGGTAGCCGCGGAAGTCGCCCCAGCGGTTGTA